>CAZPNE010000001.1:0-122789 GCA_964588255.1 uncultured Advenella sp.
GGTTGCGGATAGTTTTCATTCATGACGGTAATGTAATAAAACACATCTTTTTGCTCCGTCATCATTTCCTTCGTGCCCTGTTCAATAATAATGGCCAGTTCACCGGCAAAAGCCGGGTCATAGGATTTGCAATTGGGAATGGTAGCAGACCAGATATGGCTGGAACCATCCTGGTGTTGCAAACCCTCGCCACCAAGGGTGGTTTTGCCCGAGGTGGCGCCAATCAGGAAACCGCGCGGGCGCTGGTCTGCCGCGGCCCAGATCAGGTCTCCAATACGCTGGAAACCGAACATGGAATAATAAATATAAAAGGGGAGCATGGGTGTGCCATGGGCGCTATAACTGGTTGCTGCAGCGACCCAACTGGAAATGGCACCAGCTTCACTAATGCCTTCTTCCAGAATTTGTCCATCAAGCGCTTCACGATAACTCAGAATAGAGCCGATATCTTCGGGCTCATATTGCTGGCCTACACTAGAGTATATGCCGACCTGCTTGAACAGGTTGGCCATGCCAAAAGTACGTGCCTCATCAGCAACAATGGGAACAATGCGCTGGCCAATTTCCCTGTCTTTTAAAAGATTGCCTAACATACGCACAAAAGCCATGGTGGTGGACATGTTTTTTTCTTCGGCTTGCAGGGCAAAGCTGCCCCATTGTTCTACCGGTAAAACGGTGAAAACTGGTGCTTGCGTGTAGCGCTTGGGTAAATAACCCCCCAGTTTTTCACGTTGGGCATTCAAATAACGTATTTCTTCGCTGTTTTCATCGGGTCGGTAGAATTCCAGGTTAAGGGTTTGCTCATCGCTTAACGGTAAATTGAAGCGATCCCTGAAGGCAATCAAATCGGTATCTCCGAGTTTTTTCTGTGAATGGGTGGTCATCTTACCCTGGCCCACATTGCCCATGCCGTAGCCTTTTTTGGTATGGGCCAGAATAACCGTGGGTTGTCCCTTATGATTTGCGGCAGCTGCGTAAGCGGCGTAAATTTTGACGATATCATGACCGCCACGGCGCAGCTTGTCTATTTGTTCATCACTCATGCCTTCAATCAGGTGTTGAAGCGCTTCATTCTGCCCAAAAAAATGGTCACGGTTAAATGCACCATCATTGGCAGCAAAAGTTTGCATTTGTCCATCAACGGTTTCGCCAAGGGCTTTGGTCAAGGCGCCAGTCAGGTCTTTGGCAAACAAGGGGTCCCAGTCACTGCCCCATAAAACCTTGATCACATTCCAGCCGGCACCGGTAAACAGGCTTTCCAGTTCCTTGATGACTTGGCCATTACCCCGAACCGGGCCATCAAGACGCTGCAGATTACAATTGACGACCCAGATCAGGTTGTCCAGTTTTTCACGGGCAGCCAGTGTGAGCGCGCTCATGGATTCGGGTTCATCCATTTCCCCATCACCAAAAATACCCCAGACTTTGCGATTTTCGCAGTTTTGCAACTGACGATGCGTCAGATAATGCATAAAACGGGCCTGGTAAATGGAACTGATGGGGCCAATACCCATTGAGCCGGTGGGAAATTGCCAGAAATCAGGCATAAGGTAAGGGTGAGGATAGCTGCATAAGCCTTGCGCACCTTCACGGCTGGCACGTAACTCTTGCCTGAAAAAGCTTAAATCCTTTTCCGTCAGGCGATTTTCTAAAAAGGCACGTGCATAAACACCTGGGGCACTATGTGGTTGGAAAAATACCAGGTCCCCTTTATGGCCGTTTTCTTTATTTTCACGTGCCTTGAAAAAATGATTGAAACCAACTTCAAACAAGTCGGCGGCACTGGCGTAGCTGGCAATATGACCACCCAATTCACCATAAGCGCTATTAGCCCGAACCACCATAGCCAAGGCATTCCAGCGTATTAAGGCGCCTATTTTTTTTTCTATCTGGATATTACCGGGATAGGCAGGTTGCTCATCAAGAGAAATGGTATTCACATAGGAATAACTGTTCACAGGGGCCGCTTGCTGTTTCCAGCTTATTTGTAATTGTTGGGCCAGGGCAGACAGTTCATCCAGGATAAAAGCAGCCCGTTCACGGCCATGGGTGGCCACCAATGAATACAATGAGTCTTTCCATTCATTGGTTTCTTCCGGATCAATGTCTCTTTGCAAAAGGGTATCCATCATTGTTTCAATATGTTTGGGTAATGGGGCATTCATACAATTCCCTCCTTTTTTGTTGGCCGTTTGTTTTAAATATCGTTCGTAATATTCTAATTAAAAAGACCAAAAATGAGATGCTGAATTTCTTGAAAATATAGTTATATTCAGCATAAAATATCGCAAACATTAATTTTTTTGGTATTTTATGAAACTTGATCTGGTTGATATGAGAATTCTGGATGAATTGCAAAAAGACAGCTCCTTAAGTAACGTGGAGTTATCTAAACGCGTACATTTATCGCCATCTCCGTGTTTGTCACGCGTCAAGGCGTTGGAAGCTAATGGCATTATTTCCCGTTATGTTGCCCTTGCCAATCCTGCAGCGCTGGGACTCGATCTAAACGTCTTCATTTCCATCAGTCTTAAATCTCAGGACAAGCAGGCGCTGGCCGATTTTGAGCAACGGATATCCGAGCATGATGAAGTCATGGAATGTTATTTAATGACGGGAGATTCTGATTACCTGATCAGGGTTGCGGTAACCAATATTGGGGCACTGGAAAGGTTTATCCTTGAGCAGTTAACCCCAATACCGGGCATTGATAAGATTCGATCCAGTTTTGCGCTTAAGCAGGTTTTATATAAAACAGCGTTGCCCCTGACCCGAATATAAAATAAAACAGGCTAAATTGGTTTATCCAGGCATGTTCAGGCAACGGTTCGTAGCCGCTTGATAAGGAAAGGCACAAACAGGAATAAAAAGGAAAGGGACAGAAAGGCAATAGACATGGGACTTTCTACCAAAACTGCCGGATTTCCCTGACCTGCAGCCAGTGCGGTGCGTAGCTGGTTTTCGGCCATGGGACCAAGAATCAAGCCAATTAACAAAGGGGGGATGGGGAAGTCATAAACCCGCATGACATATCCCATTAAACCAATAAAGGCCATGGATGCCAGGTCAAAAACAGAACCAGACACGCCCCATATGCCGATCATGGCAAAAATAAGAATCCCGGCATATAACTGAGGCTTCGGAATTAACAGGAGCTTAACCCAAACTCCAATAAGGGGCAGGTTAAGTATCAGTAACATGGCATTGCCAATATACAGTGAGGCAATCAGGCCCCAGATAAGCTCGGGATTACTGGTAAACAAAAAAGGTCCGGGTTGCAAGCCAAAATTCTGAAAAGCAGCCAGTAATATGGCTGCCGTGGCAGAGGTTGGTAACCCTAGCGTTAATAAAGGCACCAGGACACCGGCCGCTGCGGCATTATTGGCGGCTTCAGGGCCTGCCACGCCTTCAATCGCGCCTTTACCAAATTCGTCTTTGTGTTTGGTCAGGTTTTTTTCAATGGTATAAGAAAGCATGGTGGGGATCTCGGATCCACCGCCAGGTAGGGCACCCATTGGAAAGCCAATGGCAGTACCCCGTATCCATGGCATGAAAGAACGCTTCCAGTCGGATTTACTCATCCACATGCCGCCTTTAACGGAAACAACCTCATCTTTCTGGTTCTTATAACGGCTGGCGACATAAATAATCTCACCTACTGCGAACAGGGAAACCAGTACCACGGTCAGTTCCATACCATCCAGCAAGTCGGCAAAGCCGAAAGTCATACGGGGCTGGCCGGTCATGTTGTCGATGCCAATGACACCAAAGGCAAGGCCAATAAACAGGGAAATAAAACCACGAACCCGGGAGCTGCCCATGACTACAGCAACCGAGGTAAAGGCCAGAACCGTCAAGGCAAAATAATCGGCAGGCTTGAAATAAAAGGCCAATTCGGCAATGTAGGGAGCCGCAAACGTAAGTGCAAGGGTAGCCAGTGTTCCTGCCACAAAAGAGCCAATGGCCGCGGTTGCCAATGCAGCGGCCCCACGCCCGGCACGAGCCATTTTGTTGCCTTCCAGGGCTGTCATCATGGAGCCGGCTTCACCGGGGGTATTGATTAAAATTGAAGTGGTAGACCCCCCATACATGGCGCCATACAGCACACCTGCGAACATAATGAAGGCAGAAACCGGACCAACTGAAACCGTAACCGGTAAAAGCAGGGCGATGGTCAGGGCAGGGCCTATGCCGGGCAAAATGCCAATCGCTGTGCCCAGTGTGGAGCCAACCAATGCCCAAAACAGATTGGTAGGGGTAAGGGCAACGTCAAACCCCTGTAGCAGCAAACCCAGTGTATCCATATTTATATTGAATTATTTATATAACGGGATAATTAAATGCCCAGCAAAGGAATAAATTCGCCCAGCTGAAGCCCTAACAAGCTAAACAAATACCAGCTGGCAGTACCAAGAATGAAGCCAATGATCAGGTTCAATACAATTTGTTTTGAGCCAAAGGCCAATGTCACTAAGGTAAACGCCACCATGGCAGTAATGGGAAGCCCTAAATGGTTAATCATGAAAACCGGGACAAAGGCAGCGGCTAGCGCAATGAAAAACGCCCGTTTATCCATGGGCGTATTTCCTTCGGCATTCTCTGTGTCCTGGGATTCGAATTTTTCACCACGTGCTATTTGTATGAGCAACAGCACCCCCAACAGAATAAGCCCGATGCCTGCTACGGTTACAAACAAACCGGGACCGATGGCAGAATATCTGGCGGTATTGGCAAGTTCGTTGGCTGAATACAGGCAAACCACCCCCATTAGCACAACAACAACACCCAGCCACCAGGGTTTTGCCGGTGACGGGTGTCCTGTATTGTTGGAGGTATTGGTGTTATTGGACAAGACCTGCATCCTTCAGGATGGTATTAATACGCTCGCTTTCATTTTTCATGAAGTCACCAAACTCGGGGCCTGCCAGGAAAAATTGATCCCAACCCTGGGTTTCTAGCACTTGTTTCCATTCGGCACTGTTATTAAGTTGGGTGAAACGATCTATCCAAAGCTTGTAGTTGTCATCGGGCATTTCGGGAGCACCCAGAATACCGCGCCAGTTGGCAATTTCAACATCAAAACCAGCTTCTTTGAAGGTGGGGGCATCCAGACCTTCCATACGTTCTGCCGACGTAATACCCAGGATTTTTACCCGATTTGATTTGGCAAATTGCTGAAATTCTGAAATACCGGAAATACCGGCTTTAAGGGTACCATTGACAATACCGGTTACGGTATCGGCACCACCTGCCTGGGGAATATAATTCAGATCTTTTACAGGTACACTGCCCGCCTGTGCCAGCAAGGCCAGGGCGATATGATCAACGCCACCAGCTGATCCGCCACCAACCGGTGTACCACCCGGATTTTCTTTTAGTGCTTTTACGAAGTCGTCCAAATTCTGGTAGGGTGAGTCGGGTCGTACGGCAATAACCAGATATTCGGCGGTTAAGCGGGCTACCGGCTTGAATTTACTAAGGTCGATGGGGGATTTATTCAGTGTGATGGCCCCAACGGTAATGGCCCCAAAAACGGCAAGTGCATTCTCTTTCCCGGTTTGTGTATTCTGGAATTCTGCCAGGCCAATGGTACCGCCTGCGCCACCTTTATTGGTGAAATTGACAGGGCCGGTATAAATACCCGCCTTATTCATGGCATTAAATGCCTGGCGACCGGTTCCATCCCAACCGCCACCGGGATTGGCGGGCAGCATGACACTCACCTGCGCATAGGCAACACTGCTAAACATGACGGCAGCGGTAAATAGGGAACGCAAAAAATTGTTTCGTTTCATGTCTACTCCAGTAAATGTGGATTATTGTTTGTTACGCTTTTCAGGCTAGAATAGGTTGAAGCTATTTCTTTGTCAATAAGGGTAAAACAGATCATTCCGATGGTTGCGTTTTTCAGATATCTATTTATTTTGTGATTGAATAATCCAGCAACAGGTGAGTTTTAAGTATGAGTATGAGTATGAATAAATTTAAACTGTTTAATTTGTTTTTTTGTATGGGTGTTGTTGCATTTAATGCGAACGCGGCTAGCCTTGATCCCAAAGTACCCTATCCGGCCGCCGAACCAGGCCAGGCACGACAAGTTATCCATCTGCCAGCAGTTCCTATGGAAGAAAATCTGAAAGTGCAATTGATGGTTGGGAAAACCCTGAAGGTTGATTGCAACCAGCATGCGTTTGGAGGTGAGATTAAGGAACACACTCTTGAAGGATGGGGGTACCCTTATTACAGCATTAAAGCGTTAAATGGTCCCATGGCAACCTTAATGGCCTGCCCTGACCAGGAACCAACAGAAAAATTTGTTCAGTTAAGGGGTAATGATTTTTTACTTGACTACAATAGCCGTTTGCCAATTGTGGTTTACACACCCGCTGATGTGGAAGTGAAGTACCGCATTTGGCAGGCAGGATATAAAGTGGAAGAGGCGGTTAAAGAGTAACTGGCAATTGTTCTGCCCCTGACAGGGATTAAATTGGCCTGAATAATGCCAACGATTAAAAAAACCGGCTGAACAAGTGTTGTTTGCAGTAGTAGCAGCACTTGCCCAGCCGTTTTTTTGTTTGCCTTACTCGTTTAGGGATAAATCGGCAAATTGTCAATGCATTGGTTTATTCATTTTTCCGTTTTGATTCCTGTATCTTGCCAGTTTCAATTGGGTCTGGTGGTAAATCGAGGGAAGCAGGGAATAAATCCCAGCATGTAAGAAACAGGGCAGCAAGCAGGGGGCCAATCACGAAACCGTTAGGGCCGAAAACGGTAAGGCCGCCGATAGTGGAAATCAGGATGACATAATCGGGCAGTTTTGTATCTTTACCTACCAGTAAGGGCCTAAGCACGTTATCGGTAATACCGATCACGAGTACACCAAATAGTATCAGGACCACGCCATGCCATGTTTCGCCTGTAACAAGAAAATAAATGGCAACGGGAAGCCAGATAAGTGCCGCTCCAATAGCAGGCAATAATGACAGGAACCCCATAATGGTTCCCCATAGCAAAGAGCCCTGAATGCCCAGTACACTGAAAATAAATCCGCCCAATGCACCTTGTGTGGCGGCAACCAGTATATTTCCCTTGACAGTGGCTATGACAACCGTTGCAAACTTGTTGAGCAAATGCTGCTTTTGTTCATATTCAAGGGGGATCATGGATTTGATTTTTTGCACCAGGTAACCGCCATCCCTAAGCAGGAAAAAAAACAAATATAGCATGATGCCAAATGTGATCAGGAATTGAAAGGTGTCCTGGCCAATGGTCAGGGCCTGATTGGCCAGGAATTTACTACCTTGTGCAGCGACTTCGGTTAGCTTTTCCCGTAGACCGAAAAGACTGTATATCTCGTAGCGATCAAGGATGTCTTTAAAAAAAGGAGGCAGGTTTTGAATGATTTGTTCAAAATACAGACCCAGATTAAGTTCACCGGACTGAATTCTTTGATATAACAGTGAAATTTCTTTTATTAGAGAGGTGGTGATGGCAATGAGCGGAATAATGACCAATAATACGGCAATAACCAGTGTAACCAAAGCTGCCATATTTGGGGCTTTGGGTATTTTTTTCAGAAGCCATAAATTAAGGGGCCTGAACAGGACACTTAATATGACTGCCCAAAAAATGGCACTGTAATAGGGTAACAGCAACCATATAAAACCAATGGAAACCGCAATCAGCAAAACAAGGAAAAAGTGATATTGGGTACTATTTTTATTTTGAATTGGTGACATCGTGCTTCCGTACGGTAACGGGTGGATTAATGATAAAAAGGGCTGGCATTGTGTTCAAAATACGGTAAAAATGCCAGTATAGTTGATTTCCCGTAATTTTCCACATTGATAATCAATGCATGGAAGAGATGAATTGTTTGTGTTGCACAGGACAAAATAATGGCTGATGAACTCAGGGGCTACTCATGGTCATCAAGTATCTATTGCTTTACAATCATTATGATTTTTATTTATTACTCGCTTCACAGGAAAACATAGGCATTATGAGGGGCTTAACAAAAACCAGCATTTCAAAAACCGGCATTTCGTCATTGTTTTTATTGCTGCTATCGGCTTGCAGTACCACGCCACCCACCAATCCCGAAAATATCTGTGAAATTTTCCGGGAAAAACCGTCATGGCATGAAGCCGCGCTTGACGCCAAAGAGAAGTGGGGGGTGCCGGTTCATGTTCCCATGGCCATGATGTATCAGGAATCCACTTTTCGCCATGACGCCAAGCCGCCCAAGGATTATTTGCTTGGAATCATTCCCTGGGGCAGGGTAAGTTCGGCGTTTGGCTATGCGCAGGCAAAAGATGAGGTCTGGAATGATTATCGCAAAGAAACCAATCGGTGGAGCCCGGACCGCGATAATTTTTCGGATGCCCTGGATTTTATGGGCTGGTATATGAATAAGGCCCAAAAGATAAACCGTGTTTCCAAATGGGACGCGTATGCCCAATACCTTAATTACCATGAAGGCTGGACTGGTTACCGTAATGGGACACACCAGAATAAACGATGGCTGGTGGATACTGCGCAAAAAGTCAAAAACCGGGCCTCACGGTATAGCGCCCAATATGCTGCCTGCGCAGGCAATTTATAAATCCGGCAATGACCTTATTTTTCCTGGTCTGAATAGTTTGAGTTTGATTGGTTTATATTTAGCTTGAATGTATGATTTCGTGAAAGATACAAGGGTTTATTAGTGTTTCCCTGAGTGTTTAAATTTGTATATTCGTGTACTATCAGGCTAAATGGTTAACATTTAGCCATCGTATTTAACATACAGCGGGGAGAATTCATGAATAAACTGTTGAAAAAATCACTAAGCAAACGCTTTGCCTTGTCAGCCGGTGCGCTGACCCTGTTTTCTGTCATTGCCGCTCCAGGTGCTGCTATTGCACAGCAAAAATTTGTCAGTATCGGTACGGGTGGTGTTACGGGTGTGTATTATGCAGCTGGCGGTGCCATTTGCCGTCTGGTCAATAAAGATCGTGCAGATCACGGCTTGCGTTGTTCCGTTGAGTCAACCGGTGGCTCCGTCTTTAACGTTAATACCATTAAAGCCGGCGAGCTGGATCTTGGCGTAGTGCAGTCTGATGTTGGCTATAACGCTTATAATGGCGAAGGCCAGTTCAAAGAGCCTTTCGAAAAACTGCGTTCCGTATTCTCTATTCATCCAGAACCGTTTACCATCCTTGCCCGCAAAGAAGCCAATATCAAGTCATTTGATGACCTTAAGGGTAAACGTTTTAACGTCGGTAACCCTGGCTCAGGTACACGTGCATCCATGGAACAGTTGCTTAAGGCAAAAGGCCTGGATATGACGTTCTTTTCACTTGCCTCAGAGTTGCGCCCCGATGAACATGGTTCAGCTTTGTGTGACGGAAAAATTGACGGCTTCTTTTATGGTGTAGGTCACCCTTCAGCAAATATTCAGGATCCTACGACTACTTGCGGTGCACAATTGGTACCAATTACCGGCCCCGAGGTTGATAAACTGGTCGAAGCCAATCCATACTATGCAAAAGTTTCCATACCTGGTGGCCTTTATCAAAACAACCCTGACCCAACCGAAACCTATGGGGTACTTGCCACTTTTGTAACGTCTTCCGATGTTCCCGATGAGTCCGTGTATAACGTGGTTAAGGCAGTATTTGATAATTTTGAAGATTTCAAAAAATTGCATCCTGCACTGGCACATTTGAATAAAGAAGATATGGTTAAAAACGGCTTGTCCGCACCTTTACATCCCGGTGCAGAAAAATACTTCAAAGAAAAAGGCCTGATCAAGTAATAATAATATTGTTTTTTGAAGGTCACTGGTCTGGAATTTATCTTTAGAATATTCCAACAGTGGCCTTTTTGTTGTAAATTTATGAAGGAAAATCATGAGTACTGATATAGATGCAAAAAAAAATGCAGCACTCGAACAGATGGTGGCCGATGTTGACAGGGGAGGCCGACATGTTGGCGGCGTTACCGGTGCCGTGTTGGCTGTTGGTGCACTTCTCTGGACATTTTTTCAGCTATGGTACTCATCACCATTGCCGTTTACATTCAATTTTGCCATTTTCAACGATACTGAAGCGCGCTCAATTCACTTGGGTATTGCGATATTTCTAGGTTATCTGGCCTACCCATTCAATAAAAAAGCATCAGAACACATGCCTTGGTATGATTGGGTATTTGCCATCATGGGCGGCTTTTGCGGCGCTTATCTTTATTTGTTCTACAACCAGCTTGCCTTGCGTCCAGGCTTACCAACTACGGTTGATGTGGTATCGGCCAGTATTGGCCTGATCCTGTTACTGGAAGTTACCCGCCGTGCTTTGGGCGCGCCTATGACCATTCTGGGGTTGGTTTTCTTATTGTATGTTTTTTTAGGCCCGTACTTGCCTGATGTCCTGGCTCACAGGGGAGCATCGGTAGAGCGCATGGTGTCCCATATGTGGCTAACCACTGAGGGTGTCTTTGGGGTGGCGCTGGGTGTATCGGTTTCTTATATTTTTATTTTCGTGTTGCTGGGGTCTTTACTTGACCGATGTGGTGCCGGTAACTATATGATGCAGGTCTCTTTTGCCTTGCTGGGGCATCTGCGTGGTGGTCCGGCAAAAGTGGCCGTAGTTTCATCAGCCGTTAACGGTATTGTGTCCGCTTCATCTGTCGCTAATGTGGTGACCGGTGGTATTTTTACCATTCCACTCATGAAAAAATCAGGGTATGGTGGTATTCGCGCGGGGGCCATTGAAACTGCCTCTTCCGTGAACGGGCAAATCATGCCGCCGGTAATGGGTGCTGCCGCTTTCCTGATGATTGAATATGTGGGCATTCCTTATACCGATGTAATCAAGCATGCGCTTTTACCGGCCAGTATTTCCTATGTTGCCCTGTTTTATATTGTTCACCTTGAAGCCCTGAAATTGGGTATTGAGCCCATGATGAGTGCGGGCAAGCCTAAAACTGTCATGCAAAAACTGGCCGGTTGGGGATTGGGTATTTCAGGTACGCTTATCGTCATGGGGTTGGTGTACTGGATAGGCGTTGGTGTGCAGCAAATCGCCGGTGCTGCGGCCATCTGGATTTTACTTGGTCTTTTGCTGGTGTTGTATGTGTGGTTGTTGCGTATTGCGGCCTCAAATGCAGACTTGCCGACCGAAATTGATATTGTCAATCCTGTCAGGCCAGAAGCCTGGCCAACCGTACGTGCCGGTTTGTATTTCCTTATTCCTATTGGTATTTTGGTGTGGTGCCTTAGCGTAGAACATCTTTCTGCCGGGCTATCCGCTTTCTATGCCAGTATTTCAATGATCTTCCAGATGCTTACACAGCATCCGATTATTGCTTTTTTTCGCAAGAAAAAACTATCTGCGGCTGCCAGGAAAGGGGTTTCAGAAACCATGAGTGGCCTCGAGGAAGGTGCCCGTAACATGATTGGCATTGCCATTGCATGCGGTACCGCCGGGCTAATTGTAGGGGCTATTACCTTAACCGGTTTGGGTTTACGCATGACCGCTTTTGTAGAGCTGGTCTCTATGGGTAATGTGTTGGTCATGCTGTTTTTTACTGCAGTTGTTTGTTTGGTCTTGGGGTTAGGCATGCCGACTACGGCAAACTATATCCTGATGGCTACTTTGATGGCGCCGGTTGTGGTTGAGCTTGGAGCACAAAATGGCATTATCATCCCATTAATTGCCGTACATATGTTTGTATTTTATTTCGGCATTATGGCGGATATTACACCCCCTGTTGGTCTTGCTACATTTGCCGCGGCAGCCATTTCAGGAGAGGATCCCATTAAAACCGGGGTGATGGGGGTTGTTTATGCCATGCGGACCGTTATTTTACCGTTTATCTTTATTTTCAACCCATTGATATTGCTTATTGGTATTGGAAGTGTATGGGAACTTACTCTGGTGGTTTTTGGTGCCACACTGGCTTCCCTGACTTTTGCAGCAGCAACTATGGGCTGGTTCAGGATTAAATGCAACTGGTTCGAGGTAATTCTGTTGTTGCTTGTTACTTTCCTGTTATTCAGGCCAGACTGGTTCATGAATAAGATGGCTAGCGAGTACGTATCACGCCCCGTGACAGAAATGTACACGGTAGCGGCTGATTTGCCTGAATCAACCCGATTTGTCGCTGTACTGCAGGGATTTAGCATTGAAGGTGATGAAATCGTAAAAACGGTGGCGGTAAGCCTGCCAGAACTGGCTGAACATGATATTTCGCCTGATAAAGAAACAATTGGCAGAAAACGGCTCAGCAGTGCAGGACTCAATTTTATTGCTTTGGGAGATCAGGTTCAGTTGGCTAGTGTCCGCTTTGGCAGCAATGCCCAGAAATCGGGTTGGGAGGCAGGATGGGATGTTCTTGAACTGAAGGTCCCCAATCCTGATCGTCCTTCTGAACTATGGTTCTTTGTGCCTGCTATTGTCATAATCTTGCTGATTTGGCTGGCGCAGGGAAGACGAATGAAAAAAATGCCGGGTCATACTGGCAGGACACAAGCCAGTCCGGTCTAGGCTTTTACCAATCTTGATTAGTGTTTAAATAAAAAAACCATACCTGGCCATTCACAAGCAGGGTATGGTTTTTTTTATATTGCCAATGATTGGTTTCAGGTTTCAGAATTGACAACGACTGTCAATTACCTGGGTATTAACTTTTCTTTAATCGTTTCATTACTTCGGGAGTCCTATACTGTCGCTGGATTTTTAATATTAAAATTTTGTTTTCGGGGAAGGAATCATGAATAAATATATTGCAGAACTGTTTGGTACATTCTGGCTTGTCCTGGGAGGGTGCGGCAGTGCCGTTCTTGCGGCTGCTTTTCCAGAACTGGGCATTGGCTTTACTGGTGTTTCCCTGGCCTTCGGCCTTAGCTTATTAACCATGGCTTTTGCCATTGGTCATATTTCCGGCTGTCATATTAACCCGGCTGTAACCATTGGTTTGTGGGCAGGAGGGCGTTTTCCTGCTTCACAATTGCTGCCTTATATTGTTTCCCAGTTAATCGGGGCCATTTTGGCGGGGGCCGTGTTGTATCTTGTGGCGACGGGTAAGGCCGGTTTCGATGCGACTACTTCGGGCTTTGCCAGTAACGGTTTTGGTGAACATTCCCCAGGTGGTTATAGCATGACTGCTGCGATTGTGATTGAAGTGGTATTAACCATGATGTTCCTGGTCGTGATTCTGGGGGCAACAGATGGGCGCGCACCACAAGGCTTTGCACCCATAGCTATTGGCCTGTGCCTTACGCTTATTCATTTAATCAGCATTCCGGTTACCAATACCTCAGTTAATCCTGCACGAAGCACGGGCGTTGCCATTTTTCAAGGTACCTGGGCACTTGAGCAGCTTTGGCTATTTTGGGTAATGCCAATTATTGGTGCGGTCTTGGGGGCCATCATATATAAATGCATAGGTCGTAAAGCATAACTCCCTGTTTGGTTCACCTCGTTTCTAATGAAAAAATCCTGGCAGCCGCAGGATTTTTTTTACACTTTAAACCAGACAGGAAAGCAGGTATCATTCTGCAAAGGCAAGGAAAATATCATTCTTATTGTGGAATGGTTTTATAACTAATGAATAAAGGAAGTATTTATGTCTGGATTTCCCTATATGAATAGGCAGTATTTGTTTGATAAATATCCTAATGATGTGGTAACTGCGGAATGCTTTAAGTTGTGGGATGAAGTTATTGCTCAAATTGATGCCGGGGAAGTCTTGGTACGCAATCATTACTTATCCCTTGATCCATATATGCGAGGAAGAATGAGCCAGGCCAAAAACTATGCGGCCTCTCAAGACTTGAATACGGTCATGCAAGGCGGAACGGTTGGTGAAGTGATAGAGTCAAGACATCCCGGTTTCAAGGTGGGTGATACGGTTCTATGTACGGGCGGCTGGCAATTGTATTTTCGTGCCAGTCCCTCAAAGGACAGTAATCATATACGTAAAATTGATGTTTCACAGATTTCCATGAGCGTTTACTTGGGTGCAGCGGGTATGCCAGGGATTACCGCTTGGTATGGCCTGAACAAAATCCTCAAGCCTCAGGCCGGCGAAACCTTGGTTGTCAGTGCAGCCTCGGGTGCGGTGGGGAGTGTAGTGGGGCAGCTGGCCAAACAAAAAGGCTGTCACGTTATTGGAATTGCCGGTGGCCCGGAAAAATGTGAGTATGTCGTTGAAACCTTGGGGTTTGATGATTGTATCGATTACAAAGCCTACCCTGATACCGAAACCCTGTCACATGAACTTAAACAATTAGCCCCCAATGGTGTAGATGCTTACTATGAAAATGTGGGTGGCTATATTATGGATGCCGTACTTGAAAACCTTAACCCGTTTTCAAGGGTCGCCATTTGCGGCCTGATTGCCGGTTATGATGGCCGCTCCATTCCCATTAGCAACCCGAGAGCAATTCTGGTTTCCAGGGCCAGTGTGACCGGCTTTATTATTTCTGACCATCTTGATATATGGCCTCAGGCACTGGCGGAACTGGCTGAAGCCGTTGCCAATGGTGTGCTTATTTTCAGGGAGTCGGTAAGTAACGGTCTTGAAAGTGCACCGGAAGCATTCCTGGGTTTGCTACAAGGCCAGAATTTTGGTAAGCAATTGGTAAAGCTGGTTTAATGAATATATTGTCCAAACCAGATTCACATTGAAGCTAAAACTGGCATTGTTTCTGAAAGAAGAACAATGCCAGTCTAGTTATTTAACGATTAAATTAATTCAGATTATTGGTTCTGATAAGTCCCACCGCAATCCCTTCAATGCTGAATTCCTGGTTAGGGCGCACAATAATGGGAGCAAAGTCGGTGTTTTCGGGCACAAGCTCTATGTGGGATGCTTTCTTCATGAAGCGTTTAACGGTAACTTCGTTTTCTATTCGAGCCACAATAACCTGGCCGTTACGGGCTTCTGGATATTTTTTTACCGCCAGCAAGTCGCCATCAAAGATACCGATATCTTTCATGCTTTGGCCTTTTACTTTAAGCAGGAAATCGGGTTGTTGAGTAAACAGGGAAGGGTCTACGTTAATTTCACGATCTATGTGTTCAGCTGCAAGAATGGGATTACCAGCGGCCACATGCCCTACCACCGGCAAGAGTACTTGTGAGACTTTATCCAGAAAAGAGATGCCTTGATGGTTGTTTGAGACAGGACTGGCTGTTGCCAAACGAATGCCACGGGAAGCGCCAGCGGTTAAAACAATAGCCCCTTTTTTGGCTAATGCCTTTAAATGATCTTCGGCAGCATTGGGAGATTTAAAGCCAAGTGTTTTGGCAATTTCAGCACGCGTGGGCGGAAAACCGGTTTTTATAATATTTTGCTGGATGAGATCCAAAACCTGTTGCTGTCTTGCGGTTAGTTTAATTGTCATGCTGTATATGCCATAAAATCGGACTGTATATTCATACAGCCCGATTTTGCTTCATTTACAGCTAAATTGCAAGTGCTTGTTTACAGAATTACAAAACCTGCGCAATTGCCTTGGCAACGTAATCAATATTACGGCTGTTAAGTGCGGCAACGCAGATACGACCGCTTGAAACTGCATAAACACCGTGCTCATTGCGTAGACGATCAACCTGTTCGGAAGTGAGGCCTGAATAAGAGAACATGCCACGCTGTGACAGGACAAAATCAAAGTTCTGTGTAACGCCGTGTTCCTTGAGTTTGGCAACCAGTTGCTGACGCATCTCACGAATACGGTTACGCATACCAGCCAGTTCTTCTTCCCACAGAGCGAACAGTTCAGGAGAATTAAGTACGCTGCTTACAATCGTGCCACCATGGGTCGGTGGATTGGAGTAGTTGGTGCGAATGACGCGTTTGACCTGACTTAATACCCGTGTGGACTCATCGGCACTACTGGTAATCAGGGTTAATGCACCAACCCGTTCGCCGTACAGGGAGAATGATTTGGAGAAAGAAGAGCTGATAAACATGGAAATGCCTTGGTCTGCAAACAGGCGAACCACTTTTGCATCTTCTTCAAGGCCATCACCAAAGCCTTGGTAGGCAATGTCAAGAAAAGGAATAAGGTCTTTTTCCTGGACAAGCTGGACAATTTGTTTCCACTGGTCAAGGGTGGGGTCAACACCGGTTGGGTTATGGCAGCAGGCATGCAGAATGACGATGGATTTGGCTGGCATGTTTTTGAAAGAGGCCAGCATGCCTTCGAAATCCAGACCATGGGAAGCGGCATCGTAGTAGGCATAGTTTTCGACTGTAAAACCGGCGCGTTCAAAAAGAGCACGGTGATTTTCCCAGCTTGGGTTGCTGATGAATACTTTTGAATCGGGGGTGATTTGCTTAAGGAAGTCTGCGCCAATTTTAAGGGCACCGGTTCCACCCAATGCCTGGAAGGTAAGGGTTCGTCCTTCTTTGGCCAAGAGTGACTCTTTACCCAGTAGTAGTTCCTGCGCACCCTTGTTGTAATTCTTAAGGCCTTCGATAGGCAGATAGCCGCGTGCTGCAGCCGCTTCAATGCGGGCCACTTCTGCTTTATGCACGGCTTTCAACAAAGGAATGCGTCCTTCGTCGTCATAATATACGCCTACGCCCAAATTGACTTTGGAAGAGCGGGTGTCAGCGTTATATTGTTCGTTCAGGCCAAGAATAGGGTCGCGAGGAGCCAGCTCGACAGATTCAAAAAGTGTGGTCATCTTCTGATATGCGGCGGATTTGCCGAAGTTGTTAAATAAAGAGGATAATGTATGATTGCAAGTTTGTTTTCAATCAGATCATTAAAGTAAAAGTCTAGCATGAGTGAACCAGGTTTCATAGAATATCCGGGCAGTCCTTTTAAGCTGTATCAGCCATACCCGCCCGCCGGAGACCAGCCCAAGGCCATTGAGTCCTTGACTGAAGGGATTCGAGATGGCCTGATGTTTCAGACTTTGCTGGGGGTGACGGGTTCAGGGAAAACTTACACAATGGCCAATACCATTGCGCAACTTGGCAGACCGGCCTTGGTTCTGGCACCCAATAAAACTCTTGCTGCACAATTATACGCTGAAATGCGCGAGTTTTTTCCACATAATGCCGTTGAATATTTTGTTTCTTATTACGATTATTACCAACCTGAAGCTTACGTGCCTACGCGTGATCTGTTCATAGAAAAAGACTCATCAATTAACGAACATATCGAGCAGATGCGTCTTTCAGCGACAAAAAGCCTGCTTGAGAGACGGGATACGGTTATTGTTGGAACGGTGTCGTGCATTTACGGTATTGGTAATCCGGCCGACTATCATGCCATGGTGCTTATTTTGCGTGCCGGAGACCAGATTCCCCGGCAAGAGCTTTTAGGCAGGCTTGTCGCTATGCAATACGAGCGTAATGATGTTGATTTTGACCGTGGTTGCTTTAGGGTACGTGGCGAGGTGATTGATATATTCCCTGCGGAAAGTGCCGAACTGGCAGTGCGGTTAACGCTTTTTGATGATGAAATTGAAACGCTGGAGCTTTTTGATCCGTTAACGGGCAAGGTCAGGCAAAAAGTACCGCGTTTTACGGTTTACCCCAGTTCGCATTACGTGACGCCGCGCGATACAGTATTGCGTGCCATTGAGACCATCAAGGCCGAGTTGCGTGACAGGGTTCAGTTTTTTATAGATAACAATCATTTGGTAGAGGCGCAAAGAATAGAGCAGCGAACCCGTTTTGATATTGAAATGCTACAGGAACTGGGCTTTTGCAAAGGGATTGAAAACTACTCACGGCATTTGTCCGGTGCGGCACCGGGAGATCCCCCGCCAACCCTGATTGATTATCTGCCTGAAGATGCCCTGATGTTTTTTGATGAAAGTCACGTCATGATGGGACAATTACGGGCGATGTATCGCGGAGACCGCTCACGCAAGGAAACACTGGTGCAGTTTGGCTTCAGGCTACCTTCAGCACTTGATAACCGGCCACTTAAAATAGAAGAGTTCGAGCAGCGCATGCGGCAAAGTGTTTTTGTGTCCGCCACTCCGGCCGATTATGAAAAAGAGCACTCAGACAATATTGTTGAGCAGGTCGTGCGTCCTACCGGGCTAATTGACCCTGTTGTTGAAGTGCGACCGGCAAGCACGCAGGTTGATGATTTGCTGGGCGAGGCAAAGTTGCGGATTGCCCAGGGTGAGCGGGTCTTGGTAACTACGCTAACCAAGCGCATGGCCGAAGATTTGACAGACTACCTCACAGAAAACGGGCTTAAAGTACGCTATCTGCATTCTGATATTGATACGGTTGAGCGGGTGGAAATCATTCGTGACTTGCGTCTGGGGCATTTTGATGTATTGGTGGGTATTAACCTTTTACGCGAAGGGCTGGATATTCCCGAAGTGTCTTTGGTGACTATTTTAGATGCGGATAAAGAAGGGTTTTTACGTTCTGAACGTAGTCTGATTCAAACCATTGGAAGGGCGGCACGTAACTTGAATGGCAAGGCCATTTTATATGCAGATCGTATTACCGACTCCATGCACAAGGCGATAAGTGAAACGGAAAGGCGTCGGAGCAAGCAGATGTTGCACAATGAGAAGCATGGCATTACGCCTAAAGGTGTTCGCAAAGCCGTCAAGGAAATGATTGATGGCGTGATTTCCAATGCCGCCCAGGAAATTCTGGAAAATGAACTTGAATTCCTGGATGTGATTGGCGATGAAAAATCACTGGCACGTGAAATCAAACGTTTGGAAAAACAAATGCACGATCATGCCCGCAACCTTGAGTTTGAACAGGCCGCTGCCGCACGGGATACCTTGACCCGACTCAAGCAAAAGGCTTTATTAAGCTAGACGGTCACGTATTTACCGCCCTGTGTGTTTGCCTTTTATAAGGTAGCAATAAATACTGCCTTATAAACTTAGAAAGCGGTGTTGATTATTTAAGGCCCAGGCGTTTGGCTAGTTTATGAAGATTGCTGGCATCCATTTCCAGCAGTCGCGCCGCATTGGCCCAGTTTTGTCCGCTTTGTTCAAGGGCTACCTGTATAAGGTCATGCTGGAATGTCTTGAGGGCTTCATTCATGGGTTGTATGGCAGGCTTCTGGGAAACCATTAACGGTATGGGTGTGTCAGGCTGCGCTTCAGCCTGACTGTAAATGACTGAATGATTATTAAGAATATCCAGGTATTGGGGTTCAATGCTTAAAATACTATTTCGGGATGCGCCACTGCCCAGCATTTTAATGGCAGCCCTGCTGATAATATGTTCAAGTTCCCTGACATTACCGGGCCAGTCATAACCCATTAATGCCTGTTCCGCTTCTTTGGTCAGGCGGATGCCTCGCAAACCAAGGCGGGCCCGATTGAACTCCAGAAAATATCCCGCGAGCATCAATATGTCTTTACCCCGCTCACGTAATGGTGGAATATAAACTGGGTAAACTGACAGCCGGTGATACAAATCTATCCTGAAACTGCCATCCAGTGTGCTGGCCTTAAGGTCACGGTTGGTGGCAGCCACAATTCTTACATCCACTTTTTTGGATTTATCAGCCCCCAGACGCTGGATCTCTCCATTTTGCAGGGTGCGTAACAATTTCGCCTGGATATTCAAGGATAACTCACCCACTTCATCCAGGAAGATCGTGCCGCCATGCGCAGCCTCAAAACGACCCGGGCGCTCGGTTTCAGCACCTGAAAAAGCGCCTTTCACATGACCAAATAATTCACTTTCCGCCAGATTTTCAGGTAGGGCGGCACAGTTAACATGAATCATGGGTTTGTGGTTGCGTTTTGAGTGGCGGTGTATATGCTGGGCAAACAGATCCTTGCCCACACCGGTCTCACCTAATAGCAAAACAGGCAGATTGGCATCGGCAATCACGTTCAGTTCCTGCATTAGTTTGCGGATAGATTCACTTTGCCCGATGATTTCCTGCTCCATCTTGATGGCTGTGTTTTGACCGGAAGTAATGCTGAGTTGCCGCAGACTTTTGTTGTCTTTTTCCAGTTGTGTCATGCGTATGCAGGTTTGAATCAATAAAGCATAACGGGCAAGAATATCAATCGACTCTTCGGTAAAGGTATCTTCAATCGCATCAAGGGTGATGGCGCCCCATAATTTACCTTCTATATACAGGCTCATGCCCAGGCAGTCATGCACTAACAGGGGTTCACCGGCACGACCGTCCAGCAGGCCATCGTAAGGGTCTGGCAGGGGGGTGTGAGGTTCGAACAGAATGGGTTCATTAATTGATAATATGGCGGCAAAACGGGGGTGTTCTGAAATCTTGAAGCGACGGCCAAGAGACTCATGGACCAAGCCCTTGGCGGAGACCAGCTTGAGTGCATCATCATCAACAGCTAATAGGCCAACCGCGCCGCAGTTAAATTGAGTTTGAATGGTCTGAACCAGTCTTTCCAATCGTAATGCACTGGGCAGTTCATTGTTCATGTCGGCAAGAACGCTATATAGCATGGTATTTTTTACCCTTGGTATGGTTAATTTTACCCTGATTAAAAAGGGTATTATATACCATTAAATTCTCAACCTATTGATATTTAGATCAAAAAAATATTGGCACGAATATTGCTTATAGTTCTGTGAGTATTAACTACAGGAGTTCGCACAATGGGCGTTCTATTTAAAAAGGAAATGGAATCGGATCGGGTGCCTTCTATTATTCAAAAACTGAAACTTGATAGTGAAGAGCCGGATGTCCTCATTCCGTATATTCAAATCAATTTTCACGATAAGCATCGGGCCCAGCTGCCTGCCCTGATCGAACTGTCAAGAAAAATAGAGATGGTACATGAAAATGACCCTGATTGTCCGGTAGGACTGGCCGATGTTCTGACGGGTATTTGGCAGGAACTGGATAGTCACATGTTGAAAGAGGAAAGGGTGCTCTTTCCCATGCTGAGCAAAGGCATGAAAGATATGGCGAGGGCACCGATTTCAGTCATGTTACTTGAGCATGAACAACACGAAGAGGGCATTGACAGGCTGCTAAAGGTGACCGCAAATCTGTTTTTGCCTGATAGCGCCTGCGGTTCATGGGAAAAATTATATTCTGGAATAGGGGAGTTTGTTGAAGATTTGCGATTACATCTAGCACTTGAAAATGAAGTTTTGTTTAAATAAAAGTAAATTTCTGGCTGATGTCGGCTATTAATGAAACATAAAGCCAACACAGGTAATTTAAGGAATTAAAATGGGTAGTTACAAAAAATTATGGTGGACGCTAATCGCGGTTCTTGCGATTACGTTCAGTATTCTGGGGTATTTCGGTGTTGAGGTATATCGCAACGCGCCACCTATTCCAGGTAAGATTGTTACGACTTCCGGTGAGGTTCTATTCACTGAGGAAGATATTCTTGATGGTCAAAATGCCTGGCAAAGTGCCGGTGGCATGCAAGTTGGTTCAATTTATGGCCACGGCGCATTACAGGCTCCTGACTGGACTTCAGACTGGCTGCATCGCGAATTGATCGCATGGCTGAATCTGGCTTCCATGGACGAATACGGTATTCCCTATGATCAAACTTCGGAAGAGCAAAAAGCAATTCTGAAAGTAAAGCTTAAAAAAGAATATCGCACCAACACCTATGATCTTGAAAAAGATGAGGTAGTGGTATCAGATCGTCGTGTAGCCGCCATGAAAGACACGGCTGACTATTATGTGGCCTTGTTTGGTGATGATCCTGCATTGGATAGTTCACGCGAAAGTTTTGCGATGAAAACCAATACATTGCCAGGTGAGGAAGACCGTTTTGATATGGCCAAGTTCTTCTTCTGGACAGCTTGGACTGCATCAACAGAGCGTCCTGATTACAACAATGCGACTTATACTAACAACTGGCCCCATGAGCCCCTGATCGATAACGTTCCTACTGCTGAGAACATGATCTGGTCAATTGTCAGTATCGTTGTATTGATTGCCGGTGTTGGTTTTCTGGTATGGGGTTGGGCCTTCCTGCATAAAGAAGAGGAAGGGGAGACCAAAGCGCCTGCCCGTGATCCTATTACCACATTCGTCTTGACACCATCACAAAAAGCACTGGGTAAATATTGTATTCTGGTTGTTGCACTGTTTGTGTTCCAGGTGTTTATGGGTGGCGCTGTGGCTCACTATACCGTAGAAGGCCAAACTTTCTATGGCATTGAGTTGTCAAAATGGTTCCCATACTCACTGTTAAGAACCTGGCACTTGCAAACTGCATTATTCTGGATTGCAAGCGGATTCCTGGCTGCCGGTCTTTTCCTGGCTCCCATTATCAATGGTGGCAAAGATCCAAAATATCAGAAATTGGGTGTTGATATTCTATTCTGGGCCCTGGTTGTCCTGGTTGTAGGCTCTTACATCGGTAACTACCTGGCAATTGCCCATATCATGCCTCGTGAACTGAACTTCTGGTTTGGTCACCAAGGTTATGAATACATTGAGTTAGGCCGTTTCTGGCAAATCATTAAATTCGTTGGTGTGGCTTTCTGGCTGGTATTAATGATGAATGGTGTTGTCAGTGCTCTTAAACAAAAAGGTGACAAGAACCTGCTGATCCTGTTCACTGCTTCATGCATTTGTATTGGTTTGTTCTACGGTGCCGGTTTGTTCTACGGCGAGCGTTCTCACATCACTGTCATGGAATACTGGCGCTGGTGGGTGGTTCACCTGTGGGTTGAAGGCTTCTTCGAAGTGTTTGCTACCACAGCCCTTGCCTTTATTTTCTCTTCAATGGGTCTTGTTTCAAAACGCATGGCAACTGTTGCCAGCCTGGCATCCGCTTCACTGTTCATGCTTGGTGGCGTTCCAGGTACTTTCCACCACATGTATTTTGCAGGTACAACCACACCTGTAATGGCCGTTGGCGCCTCTTTCAGTGCGCTTGAAGTTGTACCTCTGGTTGTTTTAGGCTACGAAGCGTGGGAAAACTGGAGACTGAAATCCAGAGCTCCATGGATGGAAAATCTTCATTGGCCATTGGTATTCTTCATTGCCGTTGCTTTCTGGAATATGTTGGGTGCCGGTGTGTTTGGTTTCATGGTTAACCCACCTATTGCGCTGTATTACATTCAAGGTCTGAATACAACAGCTGTTCACTCTCATGCAGCCCTGTTTGGTGTCTATGGATTCCTGGCACTTGGCTTTGTTCTGCTGGTCTTGCGTTATATCCGTCCAAACATGGTATTTAGCAATGGCTTGATGAGAACTGCTTTCTGGTGCCTGAATTTGGGTCTGGTTGGCATGATTGTAACCAGCTTGTTGCCAGTCGGTATTATCCAGTTCTATGCCAGCCTTAGCGAAGGTATGTGGTATGCACGGGGTGAAGCCTTCCTGCAACAGGATATTCTTGAAACCCTGCGTTGGGTTCGTACCTTCAGTGATGTCGTGTTTATCGTGGGTGCCCTGTCAGTTGCATGGCAGGTATTCATTGGTGTAACCGGTAAATCTGAACAGTTTGAAGGCAAAAAAGCATACGCTGCTTAAGCCAATGACTGATTAGGTTTAATCCATGGCCTGATTCTTAGGGATCAGGCCATTTTTGTTGAAACAGAATTGGTGTGTTTTTTCAATGAATTATGAAAATATGTTAGATTTACGCACTTTCCGATTGTTTTATTTTGAATAAAATCGGTTTTATTCTTAATTTCACTTCTTTATAGGTGCTGAATCATGGACCTCGCAGGTCAAGCAACGGGAAACCCCGTCTTGAATTTTATAAAAAACGGTAGCCTGGTGCTTCAAATTATCATAGGTCTGGTGGCAGGTATCCTCCTGGCTAGCATTTGGCCTTCGGCCGTTCCGGCAATAAGCATATTGGGAACCCTGTTTGTCAATGCGCTTAAATCCATTGCGCCTATTTTGGTATTCATTCTGATCATGGCGGCCATTTCCGGTCATCAGAAAGGTCGGGAAATCCAGATTAAACCGGTACTGTTGCTGTATGTGCTGGGTACCTTTCTTTCAGCGCTGGTTGCCGTTGTTGCCAGCATGATGTTTCCTTCTGAGCTTAACCTGCAAATCGAGTCTGCTCAGTTAAACCCACCAGGGAATGTGGTGGAGGTACTCAGGAACCTGTTGTTAAGTACTACTACCAATCCTGTACAGGCTTTGCTGGAAGCAAATTATATTGGTATTTTGGCATGGTCTATTGCCTTTGGTCTTGTATTGCGTCACGCTAATGAGAGCACTAAAGTCTTTATCTCTGATTTTTCAGTTGCCGTGACGGCAGTTGTCAAAATGATTATCCGTTTGGCTCCGTTGGGTATTTTCAGTATTGTTGCAACCACTATTGTCGAGTCAGGTGCGGGTGAATTGCTTCGCTATGCCCATCTGCTGCTGGTGTTGTTAGGCTCAATGATATTTGTGGCCCTGGTCGTTAATCCCTTGATCGTTTTCCTGAAACTCAAGCGTAATCCTTATCCGCTGGTATTCCAGTGTTTGCGTGAAAGTGGTATTACCGCATTCTTTACCCGCAGTTCAGCCGCCAATATTCCGGTAAACCTGGCTTTGTGCGAAAAGCTTGGGCTTGATAAGGAAACTTATTCGGTTTCCATTCCTTTGGGTGCAACCATCAATATGGCTGGTGCTGCCGTTACTATCACCGTACTAACGCTGGCAGCGGTAAATACCCTGAATATCAGTGTTGATTTTCCCACTGTTGTATTACTTTGCATTATTTCGACCGTTGCTGCATGCGGGGCATCCGGTGTGGCAGGTGGTTCATTGTTGTTGATTCCAATGGCCTGCAGCCTGTTTGGTATCTCCAATGATGTTGCGATTCAGGTGGTGGGTGTGGGCTTTATAATTGGTGTATTGCAAGATTCGGCAGAGACGGCTTTGAACTCTTCAACCGATGCGCTATTTACGGCCGCTGCTACGCTACCCAAAGCATAAAATTGTATTAGCTGTTTTATATCATATCGATGGGCTTTTTTGGATCCAGTTGTCCGCCACGTGCGGGCAATACAAAAAAGCCGGTCGATTTTTTATTTTTTCCAGGAACCGGTAACAAGACAATAGGCCATAAAAGACGGTTGCCAACGATTTTCAATCAGGAGAACTGTTCAGATACGGTATATTGATGTAGACTTTTTCACTTGCCACCATAAAAAGGTGGTGTATCCCGTTGGTATTATTCAAAAGCACTGATATGCATTTTTCACTGGCCTCTAAAGTTCTCATTGGTATCATTCTTGTTTTCACGGCGGCTTCGGTTGCTATCGTTGGCAAACTGGAAACGCATTATGCTTCCGAGGCCGTAAAAATAAAACAAGCCTCTGAAAAACACGATGAAGCCATTATTAATTCCTTGACCAATATGACCCAGAACGTGAGTTTTTCGCAAGAAGAACCTGCCATGGTTTATACCGGTTATATCATGGGGGCAGGGTATTCGGCCTATCAGTTTCGTGCCTCGCAAAACCAGACATTGCGGGTAAATCTCAAAGGAGATGATTTCCTTGATATGGTTTTATTCGGACCTGAAACTAAAACCCTGGAACAGGATACCGATTTCATCATTCCTGTGGATGGGCTTTACGAGCTTAGGGTCATGTTCAAGGAAAATATGGAAGACCTGCAGGAAAAAGCTGCGCTTGACAATACAGCGCAGGCAGTTCCCTATACCATCACATTAACCCTGAAATAGCGTTTTATTGAGGGCCTGCTTTCTTTTCACCACCTAGGGCGCCGACCAGATCATCCAATAAATTGGCCAGTTCGGCACACATCAGTGTCATGTCGGCATCAAAACGTTCGGTATCATCCATATTTGAAAAATCGCTGCCTTCCGTCAGGATATCCAGTGGGGCGACGCGTTTGATATCCAGTGACTCATTCAGGATAAATGAAACCCTGTCTGCCCAGGTAAGCGCCAGGCGAGTGCATTGCTTGCCTGCCTCTATGTGTTTGGTCACATCTTCCTTTTCTGGCGTCTGGCGCACGTAGCGGACGGTAGCGCGATTTTCTGCGCTAGAGCGCAATTCGACATCCTGGTCGATGCTAAAGTTTGCCGGCGCCTCGTCCTGGAGTAGCCATTCAGTCATGGCGGCAGAGGGAGATTGTTCGGTAAACAGACTTTGAACGGGTAAAGGATCCAGTACTTTTGCCAGCATGCCAATGACCTCATCGGATTTGGCAGCGGCAGCGGCGTCAATAATCAACCAGTGGTTCCGGGTGTCTATCCAAACTTTGGTGTCACGGAAAATACTAAAAGCTTTGGGCAATAATTCTTCTGTAACCTGTTCCTTGATTTCTTTAAGCTGTTTGCGACCGGGTCTGTAGCCTTGCTGCTCTTCAATTTCCTGGGCTTTTGCTTTGGTAAACTGGTTAATGACTGTTGCAGGCAGCAGTTTTTTTTCTACGCGCAATGCCAGCAGGTACTGGCCATTTAGCGCGTGGACCAAAGCGCCATTATTGCAGGGCGATACCCAGCCCATGTTTTGCATATCCGATCGGTTGCCGGGCTGAAAAATCTGTTTCTCGAGCTTGGTCTCGAGATCCTGGACAGAAAGTTGCCAAGTGGGCGATAGACGAAAGACTTTCAGGTTTTTGAACCACATATTTTTCTGCCAAAAGTATCGATTTTAACGTATGAAGGCAAAAAAAACCTGCCAGGGTTGCTGGCAGGTAAATACGGGGTGCATGTACAACACAAAATTTGCGGGGCGTTGCACAGTAATGAGAAACAATTGTTCCCATTCAACTACTATAGGAATAACATCTGACAATGTCCTGAATTGATAAGGTAAACAGGTTAATATTTATTGTTTAGTGAAATTATGCAAATAATATCACTACTGTCTATGCATACAGTATAATTTAATGCGATAATATCCAATTGAATTTATTTTGAAGTCACCCAATTAAGGACCCTCCATGGACGACAAACAATCCAAAACAGCATCAGCAGAACGCGCAAAGGCCTTGGCTGCTGCCTTGTCTCAAATAGAAAAACAATTTGGCAAAGGCTCCGTCATGCGCTATGGCGACAACGAAGTGGCGCACGATATCCAGGTCGTTTCCACCGGTTCGCTGGGTCTTGATATTGCACTGGGTGTTGGTGGTTTGCCACGTGGTCGGGTTATTGAGGTATACGGCCCAGAATCCTCTGGTAAAACAACACTTACCCTGCAGGTCATTGCCGAAATGCAGAAAATTGGCGGCACCTGCGCCTTTGTCGATGCCGAACATGCCCTTGATGTCCAGTATGCCTCCAAACTGGGCGTCAATTTAAGTGATTTGCTTATTTCCCAGCCAGATACCGGAGAGCAGGCGCTTGAAATTACCGATGCATTGGTTCGCTCCGGCTCAGTAGACTTAATCGTTATCGACTCGGTGGCTGCCTTAACTCCCCGTGCCGAAATTGAAGGCGATATGGGCGACAGCCTGCCGGGCCTGCAAGCCCGTTTAATGAGCCAGGCATTGCGTAAATTAACCGCTTCCATTAAACGCACCAATTGCATGGTTATTTTCATTAACCAGATCCGTATGAAAATCGGTGTCATGTTTGGCAGCCCCGAAACCACAACCGGTGGTAATGCCCTCAAATTCTATGCATCAGTCCGTCTGGATATCCGTCGTATTGGTTCTATCAAGAAAGGAGATGAAATCGTCGGTAACGAAACCCGGGTTAAAGTGGTCAAAAACAAGGTTTCCCCTCCCTTCAAGCAAGCCGAGTTCGACATCATGTATGGTGCCGGTATTTCCCGTCAAGGCGAAATTATCGACCTTGGCGTTCAGGCTGGCATTGTAGACAAGGCGGGTGCCTGGTATAGCTACAATGGCAATAAAATCGGCCAGGGCAAAGACAATGTTCGCGAATATCTTAAAGAACATGCAGACATGGCCTTTGAAATTGAAAACAGGATCCGTGAAAACCTGGGCATTATTTCGCAGGCACAAACCGTCGCTCCTACCAGCGATGAAGCCGAAATTGAATAACGGTTTGCATTGAATGCGTGCTCGTTTACTCGATCTTACGCTCTTAGGCTCTCATTTCCACGCTCCCGCGTGGGAATGCATATCAAATGAATCGCCATTACTTTAATGATTTAGATGATGATAATGATGATTTTGAAACGGTTCGCGTTTCAAAATCATCGGATAGCCCTGTTCGCAAAGAAACAGGGCAGGCATTTACCCGTACTTCAGAACTTAAAAAACCGGTAGGAAATCGAACACAAACAGGCGCAAAAAAATCAAGCATTTCCTTGCTGGCAAGGGCAATAAACCTGCTTTCCCGCCGCGAACATTCCGAACTTGAATTAAGTAGAAAATTGCTTCCTCATGCTGAATATCCTGAGGAAATTGAGCAGGTGTTGGCTCGTCTGAAAAAAGAAAACTGGCAATCCAATCAACGTTTTACCCATGCATTTGCACATCAGAAATCATCCAAATGGGGGACGGCAAAAATTCTTCAGGAGCTAAAGCAGCATAAGCTGAATACCGATGATATTACCGAGCTTAAAGAGCAGCTTGAGCAGTCAGAGTTTGAAAGAGCCTACGAGGTATGGCATAAAAAATTCCGGGGCATGGTGTATTCAACCCCACAGGAATATGCCAAACAAACCCGTTTTTTATTGTCGCGAGGGTTTAATGCGGATGTGGTCAGAAAAATAGTGGGTGGCCAGTATTCGGATGAGTTTTAAAGCATTTGGTACGCCACAGACTTTAGCTTCAAGAGCCGCTTTACAAATTTAAAATTAAAAAAAGATTGAGCCCGGTAGTAATCGAACTCAATCTTTCTGTTTTTTGCCAGTTTGGCCTCCCAAAAGGTAAGAGCAATACTGGCAAGGCTGATGCGCTTAAGGCATCTTTAAGATTATTTAACCTTGGCTTCTTCAAGAATAAGCAAGGCTTCTTCTTTTACACGTGCAGGGGCCGTACCACCAATGTGATTGCGTGAGGAGACTGACCCTTCCAGCGTAAGCACGGCAAAGACATCATCCTCAATACTGGCGTTGAATTCCTGAAGTTGTTCAAGTGTCAAGTCAGCCAGGTCACAATTGCTTTCCTCACATTTCCTTACGGCCAGTGCGACGGTTTCATGGGCATCCCTGAAAGGCAGGCCTTTTTTAACCAGGTAATCGGCCAGGTCAGTGGCGGTGGAAAAGCCTTGCAGGGCCGCGGCACGCATGTTTTCGGGTTTAACCTTGATGCCACCTACCATGTCGGCAAAAATGGTTAATGTGTCACGCAGGGTGTCGGCAGAATCAAACAAGCCTTCCTTGTCTTCCTGATTGTCTTTATTGTAGGCAAGCGGCTGGCCTTTCATAAGGGTAAGCAGGGCAATCAGGTTGCCATTCACGCGACCTGTTTTGCCACGGGCCAGTTCAGGTACATCGGGATTTTTCTTTTGCGGCATGATAGAGCTGCCAGTGCAAAAACGGTCAGCCAGTTCAATAAAGCCAACTCGAGGGCTCATCCACAGAATCAATTCTTCTGACAGGCGTGAAATATGAGTCATTACCAGAGAGACGGCAGCGCAAAACTCGATGGCAAAATCACGATCGGAAACGGCATCCAGTGAGTTGCGGCAAATACCTTCAAATTGCAGGGTTTTTGCCACACGTTCGCGATCAATCGGATATGAGGTGCCAGCTAGTGCAGCAGCGCCCAAAGGCAGTTGGTTGACCCGTTTGCGGCAGTCTTGCAGACGCTGGGCATCACGGGCAAACATTTCAGCGTAGGCCAACAGGTGGTGACCGAAAGTCACAGGCTGGGCGACCTGCAGGTGAGTAAATCCGGGCATGATGGTGTCGTGGTGATCAAGCGCTACAGTAGCCAGCGCCTGGCGCAATTGCACCAGCAGTTGACCGGACACGTCAATTTCCTCGCGCAACCACAGTCGGATATCGGTGGCGACCTGATCATTGCGTGAGCGCCCTGTATGCAAACGTTTACCGGCATCACCAATAAGCTCAACCAGACGTTTTTCAATATTCAGGTGAACATCCTCAAGATCAAGCAACCATTCAAACTGGCCCTGTTCAATTTCAGCCAGGATTTGTTGCATGCCTTTTTGAATGTCAGTCAGGTCATGTGCGGAAATTACGCCAACATGGGCCAGCATATCGGCGTGAGCCAGAGAGCCTTGAATATCAAAGCGGGCCAGCCGTTTATCAAAATCAACCGAGGCGGTATAGCGTTTGACCAGATCTGAAACCGGTTCATTGAAACGGGCAGACCATGCCTGTGCCTTGTTGTCAAATTGATTTTGCGGAGATGTATTGTTGGTCATAATTTTGCAGGAGTATGTAAAAAATGAAAAATTGGAAGAAGAAATTTATACTAATTATAAGTATTTTATTCGTTGATAATGCGCAACTGTGTTTTAATTAAAAGTTTAATGGATATTTAATTTTTCTATCATGGATGCTCCTATTTTAATCGGTTTGGCTCAAATCAATGCAACGGTAGGGCGTTTTGCAGACAATGCGGCACTTATCGTGCAGGCAGCACAAAAGGCCCATGAACATGGTGTGGATATTCTTGTTTTTCCTGAATTGGCCTTGGTGGGGTATCAACCCGAAGATTTGCTCCTGCGGCCAGAGTTCATGAAGGAACAGGCTTCCGGATTTGAAAAATTATGTACCCAACTGGCTGGTTTTACCGGCTTGCATGTGTTAATAGGCCATATAGCTAAAACAGCCAATGGCATACACAATTGCGCCTCTTTGCTAGTTAATGGCAAGGTTGAGGGGGTTTATTTCAAGCAGGAATTGCCCAATTACTCTGTCTTTGATGAAAAACGCTATTTTACAGCCGGCAATGGACCCTTTGCTTTCAATCTCAAGGGTCATCGTTTTGGGGTTGCCATTTGTGAAGATACCTGGTTGTCCAATGTGCCGGAACAGGCGTCTCAGATTGGTGTGCAAACATTGCTGGTGCTAAATGCATCTCCATACACTATGAATAAAGATGACCAGCGTATCGAGGTTATGCAGAAAAATATCTGTAAACACGATATGGCGGTTGTTTATTGCAATCTGGTGGGCGGGCAGGATGAATTGGTTTTTGATGGCAATTCTTTTGTGCTTAATGAACAGGGAGAGCTGGTTCAGGAACTGAATACCTTTGTTCAGGCATTGGGGATGGTTCAACTGCAAGGAAAAACATTAACAGCAAGGCAGGTCCTGTCATTGTCACAGGAACAAGAACAAGGACAAGGACAAGGACAGGCCAATAATCCCTTGCCTTTTAATGATTTGCTTAAAAACAATACCGAGCCACTGGAGTCTGAAATATGGCGTGCCTTGGTGTTGGCCACGCAAGATTATCTTGGTAAGAATTTCTTTAAAACGGCCTTGCTGGGCTTGTCAGGCGGTATAGATTCAGCCGTTGTGCTTGCTGTAGCGGTTGATGCCATTGGAGCCAAAAATGTGCAGGCGGTCATGATGCCTTCAGAATACACGGCGGATATTTCGGTTACCGACTCCCAGGATATGGCACAGCGGTTGGATATTAGCTACCACGAAGTTGCCATTGCAAACATGTTTGAAGCCTATCTGGGCGCGTTATCACCCATTTTCGGGGATTTGCCTGTTGATACCACTGAAGAAAATTTACAGGCACGTATTCGTGGAACCCTGTTAATGGCTATGTCCAACAAGTTTGGCTCGGTTGTTTTAACCACAGGCAATAAATCTGAACTGGCCACTGGCTACTGTACTTTATACGGCGATATGGTGGGCGGCTTTGCGATGCTTAAGGATTTACCTAAAACCTGGGTTTACCGCCTTGCCCAATGGCGCAATACCATTACCCCAATCATCCCTGAAAGAATTATAACCCGTCCACCGTCAGCCGAATTAAGGCCCGACCAAACTGACCAGGACAGTCTGCCCGAATACGATATCCTTGATGCAATTATCGAGCGAATGATGGAACTGGATCAGTCATCAGAAGAAATCATTGCTTCAGGATATGCTCGTCATGAAGTGGAAAAAGTTGCCCGTCTGTTGAAGATCAACGAATACAAACGCCGGCAGGGGGCCCCTGGGCCCAAATTAACGCGCAGGGCATTTGGCCGTGACTGGCGTTATCCAATTACCAGTGGATATCGTTTCTAGCCTAATTAAATACCATGGTCAGGTTAAAATCCGAAACAATGAACATAATAAACGAAGGACAGAGAAGGTGAAATTAGTAACTGCAATTATCAAACCTTTCAAACTCGATGAGGTTCGCGAAGCCTTGGCGGAAATTGGTGTCAGTGGCTTGACCGTAACCGAAGTCAAGGGTTTCGGTCGTCAGAAAGGGCATACCGAGCTTTACCGTGGCGCGGAGTATGTCGTGGATTTCTTGCCCAAGGTACGAATTGAACTGGCCATCCCCGACAGTCAAGTTGATTCTGCCCTTGAAGCCATTGTAAAAGCGGCCCGGACAGGTAAAATTGGTGATGGCAAAATCTTCGTTACCCATATCGAAAAAGCCGTTCGTATTCGCACTGGCGAGCAGGATGATCAGGCACTCTAGAAAATAATACCGTCTGGCATTCGAGCGACGATATTTTATGCTACATTCTGTTTTTTGTTTTGTCTTGCAACCGGGATGATTTCATTCCAGAATGCAGGTAGAAAGCACTCTGTTACCAACAGGGGCTGCCCATCTTTCCAGAATGTTGAACGCCTGGCAAGTGTTGGTCTGGTAGGAACAGGATATAAAACCTGGGCAAGCGTGTTGTAAATAGGCATGGTTCTTTTAACAAGGCCGCATTCAAAGTTGGAACGCGCAATGGAATGATCATTGTAAAGAATGTCGGCTAAAGGGCGGGTTCTTAATTTCCTGATGCCTTGCCATACCCCATGTGATGCTTTTAACGGGGTCAGGCTGCGTGCGGCAACAGCCGGAATGCCATTAATGGACATTAAAATTTCACGCACCCATACAGGACTGGATCTGCATTGCCTGCAAGTGCCTGCCTCATCGAAGGGCAGGCTTTGTATGCATTCTTTCAATATCCTTATTTCAACAATGCCCAGTTGCCGTAAACCGTTTGTTAGTGCACCAGGACGAAATAACCACTGTTTTTGTATACCTTCAAGTTTTGGAGGTGGGGCAAGCAGCCAGTTTGGAGTATATGTATAAGTGTTCATTACAACAAATGTTCATTTTTTTATAAATTGAATATATCAATAATTCACTCAGTATTGAGTTGAAATGCTAAAAAATTTGAGAAATAAATGGAAAAAACAAGAATTTCTAAACTCATGTCCGAAAAAGGGATGTGTTCACGCCGTGAGGCGGATGCCTACATTGAGCGTGGGTGGGTAAAAGTTGATGGCCGAGTGGTTGGCTTGGGTGATAAGGCCTACCCCAACCAGGCTATCACACTTGATAAAATGGCGCAGGCAAGACAAACCGCCAGGGTAACCATTATCCTGAACAAGCCGGTTGGCTATGTATCGGGACAAGCTGAAAGTGGATACCGCCCGGCAGTCAGCCTGATTACACCTGACCGTCAGTTTGACAGGAGTCGTCAACGATTTGAGCCTGTACATCTGCGTGGCCTGGCACCCGCTGGCAGGCTGGATATTGATTCACAAGGCTTGCTGGTGCTAACCCAGGATGGTCGTATTGCCAAGCAGCTAATTGGTGAAGACTCTGAAGTGGAAAAGGAATATTTGGTTAGGGTTGAAGGAAGAATTCAGGGAAATGGGCTGAACCTGCTGAATCATGGGCTGACATTGGACGGACAGGCCTTGCGTCCTGCTGAAGTTTCATGGTTGAATGATGATCAGTTAAAATTTATTTTGCATGAAGGCAAAAAACGGCAAATTCGTCGTATGTGTGAGTTGGTTGGCCTGAAAGTGATTGGGCTTAAACGGGTTCGCATGGGTAATGTCGCATTGGCAGACTTGCCTGTAGGACAATGGCGTTATTTAAAAGGGCATGAACGCTTCCTTTAACATGGATTGGAAATAGTATGAGTATAAAAAAATTTGTAAATTTCACTATACTTGGGGCAACTTTTCTTCTTGCAGGCTGCGATACCATAGAGTTATTTCCCGATGATCGCAAAGGGGGGACCTTGCTTAGTGATGTCCCCGTCTTGCCAGCCGAACAGGTGCCCGGCAGATTGCCATCTGACATACCCCAACAACCGTCACAGGTTGCGTCTTCTCTTGTGATTTATGTTTCCTCAATGACGCCGCTAACGGGCTATTTTCCCGTTCAGCAAAGTGGCCAGCTTGTCTATGTAGATCCAAGTCAAACGCTAACCCGAAATGACTTGCAAAATGTTGTTGCCAAACAGGATAGTGCAGGCAATTATTTTGTTGACCTGCATTTTTCCAGCCAGGGCAGTGCAAAACTTGCGGCATTTACCAGCCGCAATATAGGTAAAAACCTAACCGTAACCATGAATAACAAACTGGTATCGATTCTTGCCATTAATGAGAGCATTAACACAGGCCATTTGTTTGTTCCCATGAGTACAGCCGAACAGGCCAGTAATCTTGAACAACGAATTCAGGACGGTGAATAATTAAAAAACCAATCGCCATGAAGAGGGCTTAATTTATAAGCTGATTTATTGGATAAAGATAAGGACGGCCTGAGTTTGGTATTGCACCAGATTCAGGCCTTTTTCATTAAATGACAATTGTGGCAATGACCGGGGTATGGTCTGACGGTTGCTCATTTCTGCGTGGCTGTTTGTCTATGACACATTCAGTACATAAATCCCGCAATGGCTTTGAAAGCAGGATGTGGTCAATTCGCAAACCAGCGTTGCGCCTGAATCCCATCATACGGTAATCCCACCAGCTGAATGATTTTTCTTCCTGCTCAAACAAACGGAAAGAATCGCTTAAACCTAAATCCAGCAAGCGCTGAAAAGCTTCGCGTTCGGGCGGTGAAACCAGAATGTCACCGCTGTATTTATCATGTGCATCGCGGTCTTCCGGTGCTACGTTGTAGTCACCTAAAATAGCCAGGTTGGGGTATTGTTCAAGCTGTTGTTCCAGATATTGGTGAAGGGCCGCGAACCATTCAAGCTTATAGGTATATTTATCACTTTCCAATGAGCTGCCGTTGGGGCAGTAGGCGCAAATAATGCGGATATCCCCGATTGAAGAGGGCACGGTAATACTAACCAGTCTTTGCTGTGCATCATTGAAAAATGGGTTGTTCAGCGTAATATCAACAGGCTCTTGTCTGGAAATAATGGCGACGCCGTTATAGGTTTTCTGGCCGGTCCAGGCACAGTGATAGCCCAGTTCTTTAAAGGCATCAAGCGGAAATTTATCGGTTTCCTGCTTCAGTTCCTGAAGACACAGGGCATCAACGGGGTTTTCCTGTAGCCAGGCAATCACTTGTGGCAATCTTACCTTTAGTGAGTTGACGTTCCAGGTTGCAATTTTCATGTATGAATAAATCCTTTGAGATAGAAGGCGATCTGGGTTAAATTTAAAGTCTATTTTAGTTCAAAATAAAATTTACGGTTTTTTTACCGAAAGGAGAGGAAAGATGAGCGAAATTTACGTGGTTTCAGGTGTTAGAACTGCCATTGGTGATTTTGGCGCTTCATTAAAAGATATACCGCCATGTGAGCTGGGCAGTACGGTGATTAAAGAGGCGCTTTCCCGGGCAAGCCTGGCCGGTACCGATGTGGGACATGTCGTTGTGGGACATGTGGCCAACACCGAGCCCCGCGATATGTACGTTTCCCGTGTTGCCTCCGTCAACGCCGGCGTTTCTATTGAAGCACCTGCATTTAACGTAAATCGTCTTTGCGGTTCTGGCTTGCAGGCCATCGTTTCTGCTGCCCAGTCTATTATGTTGGGGGATACCTCGGTTGCTGTGGCTGCTGGTGTTGAAAATATGAGCAGGGCACCTTATATTCTTCCCGCCCATCGTTTTGGCGCCCGCATGGGTGATAGCGTAGCCATGGACATGATGACCGGCGCCCTGTCTGACCCATTTGAAAACATCCATATGGGTGTCACTGCCGAAAATGTGGCTAAAAAATTCAATATCAGTCGTGAAGAACAAGATGCATTGGCAGTGGAATCACATCGCCGGGCTATTCATGCAATTGATAACGGCTACTTTAAAGATCAAATTGTTCCAATTGTGCAAAAAACACGTAAAGGTGATGTAATATTTGATACTGATGAGCATGCGCGCCGGGATATCAATCTTGAAGGGCTGGCAAAACTCAAGCCGGTTTTTGTTCGTGAAAACGGCACTGTAACGGCAGGCAATGCGTCAGGTATCAATGATGGTGCCGGCGCAGTGGTATTGATGAATGCCGGGGAAGTGAGGCAGCGCAACCTGAAACCACTAGCTCGATTGGTCGCCTATGCGCATGCAGGGGTAGAACCGGGACTAATGGGTATAGGACCTGTACCCGCAACACAAAAGGTATTGGCCAAGGCAGGGCTTAGCATTAATGATCTTGATGTTATTGAAGCTAACGAAGCTTTTGCGGCACAAGCCTGCGCGGTCAGCAAGACGCTTGGCTTTGATCCGGCAAAAGTCAATCCTAATGGCAGTGGTATCAGCCTGGGGCACCCCATTGGTGCAACTGGCACTATTATTACAGTAAAAGCCTTGTACGAGCTGCAACGTATTCAAGGCAAATACGCACTGGTTACCATGTGCATTGGTGGTGGCCAGGGTATTGCAGCAATTTTTGAGCGAGTTTAATGGCAAGCAGAAAATTGGAACCCCATCCTGTGCATGACGCACCCGCAATGTCAGAACAGGATGGCATACGTTATTTACATTTCGACAGTGTCTGGATGCAAGGTGCAATGCAGGTTTCAAAGCCCTCGCACCTTGTTTTTGAATATACCGAGCAAATGATGGCCTGGTTGCTGTTCCTGTCTCCACCCAAGGATAAAAATATTGGTATTTTGGGGCTGGGAGCTGGTGCATTAACGCGGTTTTGCCTCAGGCATACGCAAAGCCAGACAATTACCGTAGAGTGGAACCCGATGGTAACAGCAATATGCCAGTCTTACTTTCGTCTGGGTGATCACAAAAGGCATGCCATGGTCCATGATGATGCCCATGAGTGGGTCACCGACCCGCTCAATCACGACAGCTGTTCCGTGCTCATGGTTGATTTATACGACTATACCGCCCAGGGGCCAGTTTGCAATTCATTGGTGTTTTACCAGGGTTGCCGCCGTGTGTTGGGTGATGTAGGTATCGCGGTCATTAATCTGTTTGGTCATCACCCCAGTTTTCATTCCAACATCCGGAATATCAACAAAGCCTTTGCAAATCGGGTAATCATGTTTCCCGAAACAGAAGATGGCAATCGGATAGTCCTGGCTTTTACTGGCCCGGCCCTTGAAATTGAAGAAGACGTTTTGGCTGCCCGCGCAGCCGATGTTGAGCGCCGTTATGGTTTACCTGCCACAAAGTGGATAAGGGCCCTGTCAGGTGAGCATAAAATGAATGGATTATTGAAGTTTTAACAGTATTTAAGTGGCACCTGCTGGTTTTTACCAGTATTGCTGGCAAATGGCATGTGTGAGAATTCGGAATTATTGTTTAGTCTGGAGTTGTTATGTTGGCAAAAAAAATCAAACTAGGTTTGGGGTCTGCTTTACTGGCAGCAATAGTGGCATCTAATATGGCTTACGCACAAGAAAAGTTTGTGGCTATCACCGCCATTGTCGAGCATCCCGCACTTGATTCAGTACGTGATGGTGTCATAGAAGCACTGGAAAAAAACGGTTATGTAAAGGGTAAAAACCTGGCGCTTCAATACCAGAGTGCACAAGGTAACACAGGCACCGCAGCACAAATCGCCCGTCAATTTATTGGCGATAAACCCGATGCCATTGTAGCTATTGCTACTCCTTCGGCCCAGTCTGTCGTTGCCGCTACCAAGCAAATCCCAGTTGTCTATTCTGCTGTTACCGACCCGGTCGCCGCACAACTAGTCTCAACAGTCGAAGCTGCCGGTGGTAATGTTACCGGTGTTTCCGATGTGCTTGAGCTTGAAAAGCAGGTAGACCTGATTAAACGCGCTGTACCCAATGCCAAGAAAGTGGGTATGGTATACAACCCTGGTGAGGCCAACTCTGCCGTTGTTGTTAAACGGTTACAGGAGTTGCTGCCAAACGAAGGTATGGAGCTGATAGAAGCATCGGCACCCCGTTCTGTTGATGTGGGTTCTGCTGCACGAAGCCTGATTGGAAAGGTAGATGTTATTTACACCAACACGGATAATAATGTGGTTTCTGCCTACGAGGCCTTGGTCAAAGTAGGTAATGAGGCTGACATACCCCTGATCGCTTCTGATACAGATAGCGTCAAGCGTGGTGCCATTGCCGCCTTGGGGATTAACTACAAAGATTTGGGTCTTCAAACCGGTGAAATCGTGGTCCGCATTTTGAATGGTGAAGATCCAGGCACAATTCCTTCACAAACCAGCTCCAAACTGGAGTTATACGTCAATCCTGCCGCAGCAAAAAGCCAAGGAGTTGAATTGTCTGAAGAGCTTTTGAAATCAGCAGCCGTCATCGTTGAATAAAAACCGTTGAATGACAAATCCTGTTTTTATCAGGATTTGTCATTCATGTAAAAATATAATGGCATATGATGTATATGTTTGCCTTATCCCACCAATTATTACTAATAAACATGTCATTATTTTCATCTCTTGGTGCGTTTGAACTGGGTTTTATTTATAGTCTGGTTGCACTTGGTGTCTTCATTTCCTTTCGTATCTTGCGTTTTCCAGACCTGACCGTTGATGGCACATTTGCCTCGGGTGGTGCCACTGCCGCTCTGGTTATCAGCTTGGGTGGTGACCCATTCCTGGCAACAGCGTTAGCCATGCTGGTTTGTGCATTTGCCGGCATGATAACCGGTTGGCTTAACGTAAAGCTGGGCATTATGGATTTACTGGCCAGTATTCTCATGATGACGGCCCTGTATTCCATCAATCTCAGGATCATGAATGGCCCGAATATCCCGCTAATCACCAATGACACCGTCTTTTCAATCCTGCAACCCGCTTTCATGGAAGATTATGTATGGCGACCAGTTCTTTTGCTATTGGTGGTGCTAATCGCCAAGCTTGTACTGGATCGCTACTTTGCCACTCAATCAGGGTTGGCCATGCGCTCAACCGGCTCCAATCTCAGGATGGCCAGAGCACAGGGTATTTCAACCGATCGTATGGTTATGGTAGGCATGGCCATTTCAAACGCCTTGGTAGGTCTGGGTGGTGCATTGTTTGCGCAATCCCAGGGCGGTTCAGATATATCCATGGGAATTGGTACCATTGTGATTGGTCTGGCAGCGGTCATTGTTGGACAAAGTATTATACCCGCCCGTCGGTTTGTTTATTTAACGCTAGCCGTTATTATTGGCGCTGTGCTATATCGTTTTTTTATTGCGCTTGCTTTAAACGTTGATTTTATCGGGCTTAAAGCACAGGATCTTAATCTGGTTACAGCTTTGCTGGTTACTTTTGCTCTTGTTCTGCCTAAATTTAATAAAATGCGGAAAGCGAAAAAAGGTTAATGATATGTTGAAAGCAGAAAATCTACGCATTACTTTTAATCCAGGTACGCCCATTGAAACCCGTGCCTTGCAAGGCATGTCTTTAACCATACAGGAAGGGCAGTTTGTGACGGTAATTGGTTCGAACGGTGCCGGAAAATCCACTTTTTTAAATGCCATCGCCGGTGAAATCATGGTGGACGCTGGTCGAATCCTGTTGAATGAAATTGATGTCACCCGTATCCCCGGCTGGCAACGTGCCAGTAATGTGGCGCGTGTATTCCAGGACCCCATGGCGGGTACCTGTGAAGATCTGACTATCGAAGAAAATCTCTCCCTTGCCTATAACCGGGGATATTCAAGAGGCTTGAGTCAGGCGATTAAACCGTTTATGAAAGACCTGTTCAGGGAACGCTTGGCTATTCTTGGGCTAGGGCTTGAAAACCGTCTTACCGACCGTATAGGATTGCTTTCAGGTGGACAACGCCAGGCGGTCAGTTTATTAATGGCTGCCTTGCAACCCAGCAAAGTATTATTACTGGATGAACATACGGCGGCACTAGATCCAAGAACTGCCCATTTTGTACTTGAATTAACACAAAAGCTGGTTGCGGAACAAAAACTAACCACCATGATGGTAACGCACAGCATGAAGCAGGCCCTTGAAATAGGTGAAAGAACGGTCATGTTGCACCAGGGTCAAGTTGTGCTTGATGTCAGTGGAGAAAAACGCAAAGGAATGAGTGTTTCCGATTTGCTCCAAATGTTCGAAAAAGTAAGGGGTGAGCAGGTTTCTGACGATGCGCTTTTATTGGGCTAGTCAAAACAATTTCATTATACTGGTTTAAAATATGCGATTATTGCGTAATTAAAACGTTTCTCGTTCTTGTTACTGCCTGCTTTGGCAGTACTGCCAATTCAATTTTATCTTCAAATAACTCAAAAAATAGTTATGTGATTTAAATATTGCTTAGGCAACTATTATATTTATAATGGCTTGAATGTTGCTTAGGCAATTATTTTTCCACTATAATTTATGCTATCTTTTAATTGAATCAACATTTTCAATAAAAATATCCTTAAAAGGTATTTTTCAGGTCACAGTCAAATGAGAATAAAATCAACCTTTGCCAGTCATCAATTTGCGGCATTGCTTGCATGTTCAGTGCTTATATTAAGTGGTTGTGGAAAAGAAGATGCAGCCAATCCTGCTGCCGGAGGTCCTCCTGTATTTCCTGTTTCCACTATTAAGGTAGCGCCTACTGAAGCCCGTATTTACACCACATTGTCAGGTCGTGTAGCAGCCATTAAAGATGCCGAGGTTCGAGCACGCGTTACCGGCATTATCCAAAGTATTGAATTCAAGCAGGGAAGCGTCGTAAAAGAAGGGCAGCTACTGTTTAAAATAGACCCGGCTACTTATCAGGCAGCGGTCAATCAGGCTACGGCCACCCTGGAACAGGCAGAAGCAAATGCCCATAGCGCCCGTTTACTGGCAAAACGCTATTCAACCCTGGTCAAGTCGGCAGCGGTAAGTCGCCAAGAGTACGATAATGCCGTTGCGCAGGCTGCCCAGGCAGAGGCCTCAATCAGCCAGGCAAAGGCAGCACTTGATGCCGCTCAAATCAATCTTGGTTATACCGATGTGATCTCTCCTATTGATGGTATTGTTGGTGAAGCATTTGTTACTGAAGGTGCTTTGGTCAGTGCCGCCAGTGGTACACATCTGGCTACTGTTCAACAAATAGATCAAGTCTATGTAGACTTCACACAAACTACCGGTGAGCTAAGTAATCTACGCAAGGCACTGGCTGATGGCCAACTTAAACAAACCGAAACAGGCACTGCCGTTGTCCAGCTTGAGATGGATGATGGCTCCCTTTATCCGGAAAATGGCAAATTGCTTTTTACGGGTGTTTCCGTTAACCCGACAACAGGCCAGGTGACCTTGCGCTCTATTTTCCCCAATCCTCAACACATCCTTTTACCTGGTATGTTTACCCAAGTCAGGCTTGAACAGGGCGTTAATCCGCAGGCACTTATGGTGCCAAACCAGGCGTTGCAACGTACGCCAGACGGTTTAGTAAAATTGTTGCTGGTTAAAGATGATAAGGTTGTTTCTGTTGCCGTTAAAGAGGGCAACTTGATTGATGGCAATGCTATTATCAATACAGGCCTGAGCCCCAACGATGAAGTCATCGTTGAAGGCTTCCAAAAAGCACAACCCGGCAGTACGGTAAAACCAATACCCTGGAAAAAGCCATCAGCGGAAGAGAAAACCGATCCCAATAAATCTGCGGAAAACTGAGAAGACATATGTCAAACTTCTTTATTAATCGCCCGATTTTCGCCTGGGTTGTTGCTATTATCATTTTCTTTGCGGGTGTAATTGCGATCCCGTTCATGCCGGTGGCGCAATACCCGGAAGTAGCTCCTCCTACTATTAGCATCAGCGCCACCTACCCTGGCGCTACAGCTGAAGATGTCGCGCAACAGGTTACCAGTGTCATTGAAAATGAGCTGAATGGGGCAGAGAATCTTCTCTATTATTCATCAACCAGTGATGCCTATGGCCGCTCCAGCATTGATGTCATTTTCAAGCCTGGTACCGATCCAAACATGGCGCAGGTTGAGGTTCAGAACAAAGTGGCCAACGTTTCTTCCAAACTGCCTCAGGCAGTGATGGATCAAGGCCTCAGGTTTAGCAAGAGTTCAGCCGGCTTCTTATTGATTGTTGCACTAAGCTCTAAAGATGGCTCCACCTCGGCTGCTGAATTGGGTGATTACATTACCCGGAATATCCAAAACTCGATTTCCCGAATAGAGGGGGTAGGTACTTTCCAGCTATTTGCTGCCCCAAGGGCAATGCGGATCTGGACCGACCCTGCGAAGCTAACCAGTTATGGCATGACCATGACCGATGTCAGTGCTGCATTGGCAGCACAAAACCGGGCCATTTCGGCTGGTACCCTTGGCGCACCTCCTACGCCTGAAAACCAGGCAACCAGTGCCATTGTTTCCACAAACGGCCAACTGGAAACGGCCGAAGAATTTGCCAATATCGTTTTGCGCGCCAATCCTGATGGTTCCATTGTGCGCGTTAAGGATGTAGCCAGGGTTGAAATCGGTTCTGACTCTTATCAGTTCAGTTCTCGCCTGAATGGTTCGCCATCCGCTTCTTTTGCCATTTCACTGGCTCCCAATGCGAACGCGCTGTCAACGGCAAAGTTGATCAGGGATGAAATGGAAAACCTGTCCCGTTACTTCCCTAATAACGTGGCATACAGCATTCCTTACGATACCTCACCCTATGTTGATGCATCAATTACACAGGTGGTGCACACGCTGGTAGAGGCCATGATTCTGGTGTTCATCGTGATGTTTGTGTTCTTGCAAAACATCAGGTATACGGTCATTCCTGCCGTGGTGGTGCCTATTGCATTAATGGGTACAGTCGTCACATTGCTCTTCATGGGTTACTCCATCAATACCCTAACCATGTTTGCCATGGTTCTGGCCATTGGTATTCTGGTGGATGATGCGATTGTCGTGGTTGAAAACGTTGAACGGATCATGTCCGAAGAAGGGCTTTCCCCCAAAGACGCCACCTATAAGGCCATGCCACAAATTGGCGGGGCCATTGTGGGTATCACCCTGGTCCTGATGACCGTTTTCGTTCCTTTGGTCTTCATGAGCGGTTCTGCCGGTGTTATTTATCGTCAGTTCGCTGTTTCCATGATCGTTTCAATCGGCTTCTCGGCTTTTCTTGCCTTAACGTTTACCCCAGCCTTGTGTGCAACCATTTTAAAACCGGTTGCCAAGGGCCACAATGAAGTCAAAACTGGTTTTTTTGGCTGGTTTAACCGGGTATTCAATAAAATAACCGACGGCTATTCCGGTTGGGTCGGTGCTTTCATCAAAAAAGGTGGGCGCATGATGCTGATCTACCTGATTCTATCGGTCGGCATGGTGTATATGTTTTTACGTTTGCCCAGCTCGTTTTTACCCGATGAGGACCAGGGTTTCCTGATCGCTAATATTGAATTACCGTCGGGTGTTTCAGCCGACCGTACCATTGATGTCATTGACACGGTAGAGGATTATTTTGCCAAACTACCTGAAATGCAAAACGTGATTACGGTTCAGGGCTTTAGCTTTAGTGGTACGGGTCTTAACTCGGCGATCGCTTTTATCCCGCTTAAAGACTTTTCCGAACGCCAGGGGCCGGGGCAATCCGCCCAGGATCTGTCTGCCAAGGCTACTGGAAATTTTTTATTTGGCATTCCTGATGCCATGGTATTTGCCGTTATTCCACCCGCGATTCCCTCGCTGGGAACGGCAACCGGTTTCGATTTAAGGTTACAAGACAGGGGATCCATGGGGCAATTGGCTTTACGGGATGCAGCCAATCAACTGCTAGGATTGGCCCAGAAAAGTAATATCCTATCGCAAGTGCGTATTTCCGGCCTTGGTCCCGGACCACAGCTTAACGTTAATATTGATCGTGAAAAAGCGGCGATACTGGGTGTTAACATGACCGAGGTTGCCAACGTACTGGGCAGTGCAATCGGTTCCGGCTATCTGGGTAAATTCCCCAATACCGGATGGATGCAAAACGTATGGGTGCAATCTGACGCCCAGTTCCGCATGACACCGGAAGATATTCTTAAACTCAAGGTGCATAACGCTGCCGGCGAGCTTGTGGACATGTCTTCCTTCGTTAAGCTTGACTGGACCCAAGGCCCAACTCAGGTCAGCCGTTTCAACAGCTTTGACTCTATTACCATTAGTGGACAAGCTAACCCCGGCTTCTCCAATGGTGAAGCCATGGCCGAAATTGAGCGCCTGATTGCGCAATTGCCTTCTGGCATCGGCTATGAGTGGGCTGGTCTGTCATTTCAGGAAATCCAGGCGGGAAATCAGGCACCCATTACCATGGCGCTATCCCTGATTGTAGTTTTCCTGGTTCTGGCTGCCCTGTATGAAAGCTGGACGATTCCGGTATCAGCCATGCTGATCGTGCCCCTGGGCATGTTGGGTACGATTGGTCTGACTACCTTGACAGGCATGTCCAATGATATTTACTTCCAGGTGGGCATGATTACCGTCATTGGTTTATCCGCCAAGAATGCTATTCTAATTGTTGAGTTTGCAAAAGATGCCTATGCATCGGGCAGGGATCTGGTTGAATCAACCATGGAGGCGGCACGTCTGCGCTTCAGGCCAATTCTCATGACCTCTTTTGCTTTTATTCTTGGTGTGTTACCGTTGGTATTGGCAGATGGTGCCGGTGCCGCCGGTCAACGTGCTGTGGGTATTGGTGTGATTGGTGGTATGCTGGCCGCCACGCCTTTCTCTGTGCTTTTTGTACCTGTGTTTTTTGTTGTCGTTATGAAAATTTTCAAAGCCCGGCCACGCTTGTTAGGTGAGCAGGCCCAGTCTTTTGAAAGTGAAAAAGAAGAGTACGCCTACCGGCACGAAATTTATAAAGATGTTGCCGAAATAGAAACGCTTGACCAGTCAAATTCAGACAGCACCAAAAATAAACCTGATGAGAGTAACCCTGAAAAATGAATATCGTAAAACAATTCTCTCCAAAGTTGTCGGTCATCTTGTTGGCAACACTATTGGCCGGATGTTCACTAAGCCCTAAGTACGAACGCCCAGGAATGCCGGTACCCGAACAGTTCCCGGGACAGGAAAATGCTACCGCATTATCCGATGGTGTCCAGCATACGGCAGACCTTGGATGGGAAACCTTTTTCAATGATGCACGTCTTAAAGCCCTGATTCTGATTGCGCTTGAAAATAACCGCGATATGCGGATTGCCATTCAGCGGGTAGAAGAGGCACGTGCCTTATACGGTATTCAGCGTAGTGACCGCTTTCCTCAAATTGGTGTAAATGCCCAGCAAACCGCACAACGCATGCCGGAAGATATGCGGCCAGGTGGCGCATTATCACCCTCGGTCACCCGTAGCAATATTGCCGGCATTGGCATGACCAATTTTGAGATTGATTTTTTTGGTCGTCAAAGAAGTTTGTCAGAGGCGGCATTTGAACAATATCTTGCGACACAGCAAGCCCGTACCACCGTTCAAATCAACCTGATTGGTCAATTGGCGTCCACTTATTTCACGCTCAGGAATCTTGAGTCGCAAAAAGAACTGGTTAACAAAACCATCAAATCACGTCAAGGCACCCTTAATCTGGTTCAAAGTCGCTACAGTGGCGGAGTAGCCACATTACTGGATGTCAATCAGGCAAAAACCACGCTTGAAGCGGCAAAAGTTTCCCTGGCAGAAATTACCCGTAGTGAAATGCGTGCCAAAAATGCGTTGCAGTTAATACTCGGCCAGCCAATTCCAGCCAACTTACCGGCAGCCGCACCGTTTACCAATGATGTCGTCATGGCCAAACTGCCTACAGGGCTACCATCGGAGTTGTTAACCCGTCGCCCTGATATTCTTGCTGCTGAAAACAGGTTGAAAGCGTCCAATGCCAATATTGGTGCTGCTCGGGCAGCCTTCTTCCCATCCATTTCATTAACGGGATTGTTAGGTATTGCCAGTCCCGACCTGGGCTCCCTGTTTGATGGTGGTAATGGCATGTGGTCGTTCAACCCTGTCATTAATATTCCCATATTCACCGCCGGCAAATTAAGTAATAACCTTAATCTGGCCGAAGTACGCAATGATATTGCCGTGGCTGAATATGAAAAATCCATCCAGACCGCTTTCAGTGAGGTGGTTGATGCCCTGGCCGGTGAGGCTACTTACCAGTTACAGCTTGATGCTTTAAGAGCGCAGCAGACTGCTGCCTATGAAACGCTTAAAATTGCCAATTTACGTTATTCAAGCGGTATTGACAGTTTCCTGCAGGTACAATCGGCAGAGGTTGCTTTGTTTGCAGTGCAGCAAGGCTTTTTGCAAACCGGATTTGATTCTATCCAGAATCGTATAGAACTTTATAAAGCCTTGGGTGGTGGTTGGACCCAAGCCTCCGTTATTTCCAAATAATTTTTGCATTCCATATTTTATGATTGATTTAGGTGTAAATATTGATCACGTGGCCACTATCCGGCAGCAACGCCATAGTGCCTACCCCGACCCACTTAAAGCTGCCTTGTTGGCGGAACAGGCAGGAGCCGACGTCATCACCCTGCATTTGCGTGAAGATCGCCGTCATATCCAGGACAAGGATGTTTACGCAATCCTTCCCCAATTAACCACCCGCATGAACCTTGAGTGCGCCATTACCAATGAAATGCTTGATATTGCCTGTGATGTCAAGCCGCACGATATCTGTCTGGTACCTGAACGTCGCCTGGAATTGACGACAGAAGGCGGGTTAAATGTGATTGAATCATTTGAAAAGGTGAAATCGGCTGTCTCCAAATTGCACGATGCTGGCTCAAGGGTTTCTTTATTCATTGATCCCAATATTGATCAAATCCATGCGGCTGCGCAAGCAGGGGCCACCGTGATCGAACTGCATACAGGCGCCTATTCCGAAGCATTGGCCGATACTGTCGAAGCCGAGCTGGAACGCCTGAGAATAGCCATTGCTGAAGGACTTCGTGCTGGCCTGAAAATACATGCTGGTCATGGTTTGCATTACCAGAATGTCCAAGCCATTGTGGCTTTAGGTGGTATTTCAGAGTTGAATATTGGCCATGCTATTGTGGCACAGGCTATTTTTGACGGTTGGGAAAAGGCTGTACGGGACATGAAAGCGCTACTGCGTTAATTCCTCTTAACTGAATAATTTATACAGGTTTTGCCATGAATGAAGCAATTAATTATCTTCTGAATCGTAACTCCATGAAAATGGTTACATCCCCAGCCCCCTCTGACGAGGAACTGGCGCTTATACTTCAGACAGCCATGTCTGCCCCCGATCATGGTTCGTTACGCCCATGGCGATTCAAGATTATTCGCGGTGAAGCAATCAAGAAATTTGCTGATTTTTCGATTGGTTTGAAGCAGGCAAGTGCGGAACCTTTCAATCAGGATAAAGAAGCGGCAACACGTCAATGGCTTGCTGAAGTACCCCTGATTATTGCGGTTGCATGCCATATTGATTATAGCAATACAAAAATAAGTGAATCCGAACGTATGCTCGCAACGGGTGCGGCGGTAAGCAATATTTTGAATGCCGCACACATGCTGGGTTATGGCGCATTCTGGAGTACCGGTATTGCCACTTATATCGATGAGTTCCAAACCGGTTTGGGCTTTGATGCCCTTGATTATCGTTTCATGGGCTTTTTAGCTATTGGTACCCCTAAAATGCCCATTCCACAAAAAGAACGTTTAAGTTACGACTTCTTTACAGAGGAGTGGACAGGCCCGATTGCCTGAGAATCCAGCCATAAAACGACAACAGCTTAAAGTTCTTATTTAAGCCTTATCAAGGTATTGCCGTTTTAACTAATATTATTTTGAGCCGGGTTAATCTGTTCAACTTGTAAAGGAACGCTTAGCAATATGCGTTCCTGGTGAAGTCTGTTTATTATTTCAAATAACAACTCGCTTTTTATGCGACCAGCCAGACGTGGACTAATCACAAAGCAGGTTGCCACCATAATCAGATTACCGCCCTCTATGCCTTCAAGGCGAATATAGGGTTCCAGGTCTTGATTATCAAGAACATCTTCATTATTTTTAAAAATCGAAAAGATAATATCCCTGACTTGTGCTGGATTTTCCGATAATGGAAGGGGAAGACGGATTTGCACACGACCTTCACTTTTGCTTAGTGTCATGTTACGTACTGATTTGGTAATGAACTCGGAGTTTGGTACGATCAAGGTAGAGCGGTCACCCAGCTGGATTTCAGTTGCCCTCACATTGATACGACGGATATCACCCTCTTGAGTACCGATAACTACCCAGTCTCCTACCTTAACGGGTCTTTCAACCAACATGATTAAGCCAGAAATGAAATTTTGTACAATAGCCTGAAGGCCAAAACCGATACCTACAGACAGGGCACTGGCAATCCAGGTTAATTTTTCAAGACTGATACCTAAGGTGGAAAGCATCAGGCTTACAGTGATAATAGCAATAAGATAACCAAGTACGGTAACAATACTTAAACGTACGCCGGAATCAATATTGGTATTTGGAAAGTATTTGCTGACAAGCCAGTGTTTAAGCAGGCGCCCAATCAAAATCCCTCCAACGATGATCATGATTGCACTTAACAGCATGCCTGGTGTGATGAAATTTTGCCAGGTTTGTATAAATGCATCCAGCTTTCCATCCCGGTTAAACAGCCCCGTTAGGCTGTTACCAAAAGGAACTAGCAAAATTATGATCAATGCATAAAACAGCAGCAGTTTTGTAACCGCCGAAAGAATAGTGGACAGTTGATTCAGGAAGTTGGGGGTGATGTCATAGTGTTCTACGAGGCGCTTGCCAATAAGACCTTGGGATGCAATGCTGGCCTGGAATAAGTCATCACTTAACTTGAACAATATATAAAAGGTTGCCAGTATAATGACAACCCAGAGCAGTTGGGTAATAAGAAATGAGCCAAGCGCAACAAAGCCAACGAATGTGAAAACGAGTGTGCCAATTACAACAATCCAGCACAGGACCCGGAGTACAACCGGCCATACTGTGGCAGGCATCTGACTATTAACGTCTTGATTATTTCGAGGCGTAATATGGTAAAAACGGGCGATTTTACCTAGAATCAGAAAGCCCAGAACTACCATGGTAATATTTGAAATTACCCTGAGCCCAACTTCTGTGCCAAGGGAAATGCCAATTTGGGAACTACTGATAATGATTGCCTGATGCACTACAATTAATGTGGCAATAAGCCAAGGGTAGGGCTTAAGTGCTTGAACCAGTGAGTTGCTTAGTGGCGGCAAACGCCAGGACTCATGACGAACCGAGAATAACGCGTTTCCCAACCCGGTAATAAGTGATGCAAAAATAATAGTATAGATTAGGGAAACCAGATACTCTTGGAGATATAGGCTAACAATACCATTCCAGTTGAGGCCAGCATATAAAAAATAAACTGATAAACCAGTAATAACTATATTATTAAGGATTATCCCCACTGCTACCAAGGAGCGTCGTGCGCGACCGGTCGGAATTTTTTCTACGGCAATCAAGCGAATCAGCTTTTGTAAGAGTTGATTAATCACAAAAATCGTGATCATTGCAAGAAAAATGCCAGCATAAAAGAAATTTTTATTTTCTTTTTCAAGAGCTTGCTTAAATACTGCGAAAATGGAGTCGGAAAATTTTTGTACTCTGGGAAAATCGGATGACCAAGAGCGGGAAAAGTCTTGCCAGAATGAAATTTTTAATGGGGATTTAACCCTTTCAAACAATTCAGCTTGAAATAGGGCACGGCTCTCTGCCATTAATTTCAAGCTACGCTGATTACCTTCGCTAATCAACAATTTGGCTAGTTTGATATTAGCATCAAGGCGTTCACGTTCTTTTTGCAAGGCGGTGCGTTGGGCTTCTATATCCCTTGATTCAGCAGAAGCAGTACCTTGAGGATTCTCAAGTTTGGGTAAATCGCTTAATTTTGGAGAATCAATTAAATTACTTAACTTTGTATCTATGTCGGCCAATTCCTGGGTTTTGGCACTAATAATTTCTTGGGCATTGCCCTGAATGACTTTTAACTTATCAAGCGTTTTTTGAATACCAGCATTATCTTGGTTTGTTTTGGGAAGTGCTTCAAGACTAGCCTGGACTTCTTCAAGAACCGGTAGTTTTTGCCCGTTTTCCGCGTAAACGTTTGTACTGAATGTCAGTAAAATGATCAAAATAGACAGGAAAAATCTGGGCAGCATGGCGTTTTTACGTATAAACGTTATTTTCCGATACGTTCAAGGCGCAGAATATAAGAGCGCATTAACAACATCGCAGTGACTGGCGAGGTAAGAAATAAAAAGACGATAATAATTATTTCCTGAAAGAAAACCCGGTCGGCCAGATGAAAGGACACCAGTATAGACGCCATCAGCGTAAACATGGCTCCAAAAGTGTTTCCTAATGTTGGTGCATGAATACGGCTTTTAAAGTCTTCAAACCGGAGTAGTCCGATTGATCCGATGAGTGTAATCAGGCCACCGGCCACTAGACAAATAGCAGCAGGAAGGGCAATCCAGGCAGGAATGTCATTCATGGTTCAATTACCTCGCCACGTAGCAGGAATTTTGACATCGCAGATGAAGATACAAAGCCCAGCATACTGATTAGCAAGGCAATGTCAAAATACCAGGAAGTTCGGTAAAGCATACCAAGCACCAGAATCAGCAACATACCATTGATGTACATAGTATCAAGACCCAATACCCGGTCTTGTGGGGTTGAACCTTTAACGAGTCTGATAAAGGCACAAAAAATAGCCAGGGAAAAGCAGCAAAGGGCAAAATAACATGCCCAGGTAAGGATCAGGTTCAGGTTCATTCAAATATCTCCATCAAATTAGCTTCATAACGGTTCTTGATGGTGTGAATCCATTCAGACTCTTCTTTCAGATTAAGTACATGAAGACGCAGGATAAAATCATCTTCAGTCAGGCCGGACCACACGGTACCAGGTGTGTAAGTGATAATGCACGATAGCATGGCTAAACCGTGAGGATCGCGCAAGTCAAGGGGAATGTTGATAAAACCCGGTGTGCGCTGGCCTCTTTTACCTCTCAGGATTAGTATTCCCACGACCCAGTTGGAATAGGCAATATCAACAATAACCATAAACATTAATTTCAGGATAGTTAATGTTTTTTTGGGGTGACCGTGTAAAGGACGCAGGCGTTGTGATGCAAAACAAAGCCCTAATGACAGTATTGAACCAAGCACAAACTGGCCGATACTAAGCGCGTTGGCCAGCAGCATCCAGATTAGCAAAAGAAACGCTGTCATGGGGAACCAGAAAAAGAGCTTTCTCATCATAGCCCCCCCACTGATTTGGTTGATGCTTGCGTAATAACGGCATTAATATACTGACTGGGATCATCAAGTGAACTTGCCGTTTCGGCCAGGAAATCCATAACGGGGCCTGCAAAAATTGAAAGTGCTATACAGCTTAGCAATAAAACACTGACAGGTACAGCTTCGCGAATACTGAGTTTAGGTGTTTGAAAAGTATCCGAATTCCAAAATAGCCGCACCCCTGATCGTCCCAATGCAATCACGGTTGCTAGCCCTGAAACCAGCATGGCTATTACTAGCAACCAGGCACTGACAGAAGGCCCGGTTAAATTATTATCGGTTAGCTCAAGGGCTGATGATAATAAGGCAAATTTTGCAACGAAACCGGAAAATGGCGGCATGCAGGCAATCAGGATGGCGCAGGTAAAAAAGGACAGGCCAAGAAAAGCCTGGGCCGCTGGAATAGCCACGCCAACTACGTCACCGGAGTAATCAGATGTTTTATCTTCATCAAGGCCAAAAGCCTCAAAACTCACGGAAAGCACATTTGAACCAAAGGATTCGGTGCGTTTTATCAACTCCACCAGCATGAAAAAGGCACCCGTTGTAAGTACCGAACTGATAAGGTAGAAAAGGGAAGGGCCCGTTAGCGTAACGCCAGGCATACCCAATGCCGTTAGCAGGGTTCCAGAGGACAGGATAATACTATAGCCAACCAGTCTTCCTGTGTTTTTTTCTGCCAGGATGCCAAGCGTACCAAATAAAAGAGTGCCAAGGCCAATGGCGTACATCCATTCGCCACCAAAAGCAGCGGGTGCGCCTGTGGGTAAAAGCAGGGATCCCATTCTGACCAAAGCATAAATGCCCACTTTGGTCATGATGGCAAACAGGGCAGCAACCGGTGCACAAGCGGCTGCATAAGCATTAGGTAACCAAAAATTAAGCGGCCAGGCTGCAGCCTTAACTAAAAAGGCAATACCCAGAATTGCACAGGCAGTCTCAAACAATTTTCGGCTTTCCGCATCGAGCATACCAGCCTTGACACCAAGATCGGCCATATTCAACGTACCGGTAACGCCGTAAATAAGTGAAATACTGATAAGCAGTAAAAATGCGCCGATCAGATTGACGGTAATGTAATGTAAACCTGAAGATACCCGTCTTGACCCTGAGCCATGTAGCAGTAAACCATATGAGGCAGCCAGGAAAATCTCGAAAAATACAAACAGGTTGAACAAATCACCGGTTAAAAATGCACCGTTAAGTCCCATCAGGATGAACTGGAACAGGGGGTGAAAATGAATACCAACCCGGTCCCAAAAGGCAGTTGAGTAGATGAGTGCGGAAATACCCAGGACAATGGTAAGCACCAGCATAACCGCAGAAAGCTTATCTACTACAAACACAATACCAAATGGTGCTATCCAGTTACCCAGCAAATACACGCCAATATCGTTGTTCCAATCAGTGGAAATACTGCCAGCTGTCATGATAAGCAATGTTACCGCAACAGCAAGCTGGATGGATACCGACAGATATGCCAGCCCGGTAAGGGCTTTACGGCGGGAATCCTTCAGAAGCAGCATGAGGGCACCAGCCATCATGGGCACAACAACAGGCAAAATGGGCAAATGATCCAACCACCCCATCATGAATTGTACTCCGTACCATCTACGTGATCGGTATTGGACAGTCCGCGCAAAGCGAGTAATACCACTAGATATAAAGCGGTTGTGGCAAAGCCAATAACAATGGCGGTCAGTACCAGGGCCTGTGGAACAGGATCGGCATAATTGGAAATATCAACAACCTTGCCGGCCTCGATAATTGGGGGAGCGCCAACAGACAGTCGGCCCATACCAAAAATAAACAGGTTAACGGCATAGGAAACCAGGGTGAGTCCCATAATAACCTGAAAGGTTCGGGGCCTTAGCAAGAGCCATATACCCGATCCGGCCAATACCCCTATGGCTAATGAATAGACAATTTCCATTTAATTGACTCGATCTGAAAAGTTTAATTGAGTGTTCGTTCCTGCACCGGTTTCCACTTCGGCAGGTGGCGCTTTACGATAGAAACGCAGAGATTGGTGGGCAAGGGCAACCAGCATTAATGTAGTCGCGCCCACAACCAGGGCATAAACACCAATATCAAAAAAGATGACGCTGGAAAGATGCAGTTTACCGATAACAGGTAAATAAATATCCCAGCTGATAGCAGACAGGAAAGGTCGGCCTACCCACCATGCAACCATGGATGAACTGCCAGCAATTAACATGCCAATGGAAATCCAGTATTGCGGCCTGACCCTTGAGCGGGTTTCAACCCAGTGAATGCCACTAAGCATATATTGAAGGATAATCCCGGTGGCAAATATAAGCCCGCCTACAAAACCACCTCCTGGCAGGTTATGTCCACGCAGCAGGAAATACAGAGAAATAAGGGTAATAACCGGCAGCATTAACCTTCCGAGCACATTTGGGGCTAGCAAAATGCCTTTAGGCAAACTATGTTCATTTGTCAGGCCATTGCCATCGATTGTTTGAATTTCATGACGATTTTCAAGGGCATGAATACTTTCTTGTGGGGGACGGAATCTGCGCAAAAGGGCATAAACGGTAATGGCCACAATACCTAAAACGCTAATTTCACCATAAGTATCAAAACCACGGAAATCAACCAGAATAACGTTAACAACGTTATTCCCCCCCCCTTCAGGCAATGCTTTTTCAAGGAAGAAGGAAGACAGGCCTTCAGATTTGTCTCGGGTAAGCATTATATAAACGAGGGCTGACATGCCCAGTCCACCACAAATAGCAATCGCCAAATCACGGAACCTGCGTATGAAAGCCTGCAATGGAGTAACTTGGGACTCTTCAATGACACGACGGGGAAGCCAGCGCAAGCCTAACAAAATAAGGACAACGGTAACGGTTTCAACCACCAGCTGTGTAAGAGCCAAGTCGGGGGCCGACAACCAGGCAAAGGTTATGCAGGTAATAAGGCCTGCTCCACCGGAAAGCGCCAGTGCCCGAAAGCGGTTGTATTTGGCCAGATAAGCGGCACCAATGGCGCAGGCACCGCCTACGATCCAAAGTACTGCAAAGGCAGGATCAAAGGAAGAGGGCTGCTTTACCTGCAGCCAATTTCCACCAAGCAGTGGCATTATGCCTACCACCAGGGTAATAACGACAATCCAGAGTACTTGTGGCTGCAGGCGTTTGCTGGAAAACCACTCAAGCATAAAGTAGGCAATTTTATCAATGCCATTCATGATTGCGTCAAAAGTTTTTCGGCCATCAAGACGGTATAAAACCGGTGTTTGCCCAGGATAAGACCGGAACAGGGGTTTAAGCACATACAGCAATGAAATACCCCCGATCAATGCCAGGATACTCATTGTTAAAGGAAGATTAAAACCATGCCAGATTGCCAGGTTATAGACAGGGAGGTGATCACCTAAAATGGCGGTGGCGGATAGCTTGAGTATTGAGCCGATAATTTGTTCGGGGAAAATACCGATAAGTATGCAAAGCAGGACCAGGACGGCACTTGGAAAAAGCATCCAATGGGGGGGATCATGCGGCTTACGAGGTAAATCAGCTGCTGGCTTACCAAAAAAAACCTGGGTAATGAAGCGCAGGGAATATGCAACACTAAATGAGCTGGCTAAAACAGCCAGGCTTGGTAACAAGTAGCTTGAATAGGATGTCTGGTTCACGAAAAGCGTTTCAGAAAAGAACATCTCTTTGGACAGAAAACCGTTAAGCAAAGGCACGCCAGCCATCGCCGCTGCCGCTACAATAGCCAGGGTGGCAGTGATAGGCATGGCTTTACGCAGCCCTGACAGTATCCCCATGTCACGCGTGCCGGTTTCATGGTCGACGATACCGGTAGCCATGAACAGGGAGGCCTTGAAGGTGGCATGGTTGATCATGTGGAAAATAGCTGCAATAAGTGCTAGATCACTGTTCATACCCAGAAGCAGAGTGATGAGGCCCAGATGACTGATGGTGGAGTAGGCCAAGACGCCTTTCATGTCCTGCTGGAAAGTGGCGGCAAAAGCACCAATCAGCAGTGAACATATTCCTGCACCGCCGATGATCCAGAACCATTGGTCGGTACTGGCGAGCACAGGCCAGAAACGGGCCAGAATAAACACACCTGCCTTGACCATGGTGGCCGAGTGCAAATAGGCCGATACAGGTGTAGGGGCGGCCATGGCATTAGGCAGCCAGAAATGGAAGGGGAATTGGGCGCTTTTGGTAAGTGCCCCCACAGATACCAGTATCAGGATGGGAATATACCAGGGATGATTTCGGATTAAGTTACCCGAAGCCAGAATTTCCCCAAGTTCATAACTGCCCACAATATGACCAATCATTAACATGCCAGCCAGCAGGCAAAACCCGCCCGCGGCAGTAATGGTAAGTGCCATGCGTGCACCACGACGGGCATCTTGCCGGTGATGCCAGTAGGCAATTAACATGAACGATGAAAGACTGGTAAGTTCCCAGAAAATAACCAGTTGAATGACATTACCCGATAGCACAACACCCAGCATAGACCCCATGAATGCCAGGAAAAACGAAAAAAACCGAGGTACCGGGTCGGCGGGATCCATATAATAACGCGCATATAAAACAACTAATGCCGCCATAACGGTAACTAAAAGTGCAAATAGCCAGGCAAAACCATCCATTCTGAATGTCATGTTGACACCCATTGAGGGTAACCAGTCAATGTTCTGAACCAGAACCTCTCCGTTAAAGACTGAGGGCGCTGTATAAATAACCAGGCCTACGCATACAAGCGCAATAATGCCTGCAAGCCAGGACTCTTGGTTTCTGGCATTGTGAGGCAAAATGGCGGCCAAGATACTGCCAAGGAAAGGGAGTACGACAATTAAAACTAGGGGCATTTGACAGGGATCAAAATTGAATTGTTACAGCCTTGATAATACGATATTTTTATATATTACCTGTCTCAGATTTGCATATAACTCAAAATATTTTTTCCTGAAGCATTTGCTCTGCATGTTTGCTGTTATTTCTATCGATTTTTACGTTATTTACGTGATGATTATGATGAATTCATGACAAGCTAATCCATGTTCATGTTTTTCAATAATCATTCAATTGCTTACATCGATTAATCTGCCTTGATATAAAATTGACCCTGTCGGTTTACCGGACGTAGACCCGCCAACAGGCTCCAGACTAATCTGGAAAAACTGGCCGGGAGTAACCTGACCCAGGGTATCGGGGTTAATTGTGAAGGCAGAGCTTGATTTAAGCGTTCCTAATGAACGGTAATGGTTGTTTGACGCATCTGATTGTGTCCAGATTTCCAATTCAAGATTGTTATCAATGTTTTGCTGAACCAACGGCTTAAACTGGGCAGCTCCGTCTTGATTTACCTTCAGGATCCAGCCAGGCTGGCTGTTTTGACTGGGCGATGACAGGATGGCAATCATTTTGGCCACATTTGAAGATGATGGAAAAATACTAAAAAGCACAAGCAAAACAATTGCCAGCACCAAACTTGTAATTTGCCATAGCTTTAAATTATTACTGATTTTTTTGCCAGTTTCCCGAATGCTCGTCAATAAACCGGACAGTCCGGATACGCCTTCTTCATGGATGGTATCCAGTATGCCACTGACTTCTTCAGTACTTTCCAGGTTGTGTTTGATACTGCTCCATAAGCGTGGATGCAAGGGTTGTTCTGGCAATTGATCCAGATAATGGGTGAAATGATCTTCCCATATAAGGGCAATGCTGGCTGCAGTACTGTCTTGATTAAAAAGTTGCAGCACATGACGCTCCTCTTCGCCACTTAGTCCACCCAAGACGTATTCGCCAATTTTTTCATTTTCAGCGTGATAAGGGAAATTATCCATTTTTTTGGATAAATAACGTAATCCCAATAAAATGTTTTCCTTGAAACGACCCAGTGGCATATTCAGCAGGGTGGCGGTTCCAGCCTGTTCACCTGAGCTGAAATACATATTAATCAAACAGCTTTGAGACTCAAGGGGCAACTCTTCTAAAAAAACCTGAAAATCCGTGTGGGATGCATGAGTGGTATGTATTTCAGCCTGCAAATGGCTAAAGGTTTCCACAAGCACCGAGTCCCTGCTTTGCAAGGCTGTCTGAATATTGTCATAATTCTGTTTATACAAGACGCCAATATGGTAGCGGAAAATACTGTAAATCCATCCTTTTGCAGGACCCGCTTCTTCGTTATAGGTATTGGCATTTTTCCAGATGGTGACAAAGGCGCGCTGAACCGCTTGTTCCGCATAACTCAAGTTGCCAAAAATGCGAAACGCCAGCGCCAGCATCTGCGAGGCATCGTGTTTATATAAACTCTGTATAGCGCTTTTTTGTCCTTTTCCGCAGGCTTTTAGCGTCTTTTCATATTGAAAAGAAGTAGACTTGTTAAACATATTCTTTTCCCAGTCTTTATATTTACATTACCAAAATATTTTTCGAGTTTAACCTTAAAAGCAATTTTATTGTATGTCTTTCAATACTGATACCCATTCCTATCTGAAACAATTTAATCTGGATGACAAGGTTGCATTCCTGACCGGCTCAACAAGAGGCCTGGGTTTTGAAATTGCCAAAGCCATGGCGCAAAGTGGCGCAACCGTCATTATCAATGGCAGAACCAAAGAAAGTGTGGATCAATGCATAAAAAAGCTTGGCAATGAGGGAATCACAGTACGAGGGATATGCGCAGATACTTCTGATTTTACGCAAATAGACGCTACATTTGAAAAAATAAGACAAGATTACGGCCGTTGCGATATCCTCGTCAATAATATGGGAATGCGAATTCGCAAGTCGCTGGCTAACAGTACATTGCTTGACATTCAGACGCTGATTCAGGCCAATCTTACCGCGGCTGTGTATACCTCCAAGAAAGCCGCTGAGCTCATGGTCGAAAACGGTTTTGGGCGAATTATTTCCATGACGTCAATTGCCGGTGAGGTGGCTCGTTATGGTGATGCCGTATATCCCATGAGCAAAATGGGGTTAACCGGCATGATGAGAGCTTTGGCAGTGGAATATGCCCAACATGGCATTACCAGCAATGCTATTGCGCCAGGACCTTTTGCTACTGAAACCAATAAAGCCCTTGCCGAGGACAAAGAAAAAGGGCCCGCCTTTGTGGCCCGGGTTCCCATGCGACGGTGGGGCAGACCCGAAGAAATTGCCGGCGTGGCTGTTTTTCTGGCTTCAGGTCTTGCCTCTTACATCAATGGCCAGGTTATTACCATTGATGGTGGCATGTCAGTTAATTTTTAAATCCAGTTTTTCAATAAGTGGTTGCCAGCGTGCTTTTTCTTGCTGCATATACGCTCTGAATTGTTCAGGAGTGCCAGGAATAGGGTCCATATACTGGGCTTGCAGTTTCTCTTTTACCACAGGGTCATTAAGGGCATCCACCAAGGCTTTGGCTAATTTTTCCTGAATAGCCTTGTCAACTTTGGACGAAATGATAAAACCGGACCATGCCGAACCCTCAATACCAGGTACGCCCGCTTCAGAAACGGTAGGGATAGCGGGTAGGGCGTTTACGCGTTCAGCAGTGGTTTGGGCCAGGGCCGTTAGTCGGCCATCGTTAACTAAGGGCAATACAGCAATGGGCGCGAGGGCGGTAAACTGGGTGTCGCCGGCCAGCAATGAATTCATGGCATTGGGTGATGAAGCGTAAGGCACAGCGGTTGCGATACCATTAATGGCCTGCAACATAAGTTCCATGGATAAATGGGAGCCAGTGCCGGTTCCTGCCGTTGCATAATTGAATTTATCAGGATTTTCTTTGATTTTATCAATAAGCGCTTGCAAGGTTTTAATGCCAGAATCACTTCTTACCGCAATAATATTAGGTTGCGTCACCGCCATGGTAAGCGGGGAAAGGTCTTTTTCAGGGTCGTAGCTTAAATTATTATAAATAAACGGATTATTGACCAAAGGGCCGGTAATGGAGATCCCGAAGGTGTATCCATCGGGTTTGGCATGGGCTACGGCTGCCGTTCCAATATTGCCACCTGCGCCGGGCTTGTTATCAATAACAATTACCTTGCCCAGTGTGCCTGAAGCCTTTTCCGCGACAATCCGTGCAATCTGGTCCGGGGTTGAGCCTGCTCCAAAAGGAACAATAAGCTTCAGTTCATGCTCGGGCCAGTTGCCTGTATTGGCAATAGCGGCAGAAGAACTGGAGAACGCTATTGCTCCAAATGCAAGCATGTGCAGGCTTTTTCTGATCAACGGAACAAAACCGGTATTTGACAATGTAAATCTCCTTGGTGACGATTAAAGTGTGGGCTTACTGGTTGCCCATTAGAATGTCGTAATATTTTTCAAGCAATTCGGCACTTTGATTATCCTTGTAAATCATATAGCCTTTATCCCGTACCGCTTTGTATTTTTCATAGGGAATACTGGTTTGCAGTTTGGCAAAACGTGATTCACATTCAAGGAACAGGTCCTCTTCTGCAGGCTCTTCCTGGTGTTGCAACACATATTCACGAGTCATACAAAAAATAATTGCTTTTTCTTTTTCATACGGTGGATACGTTTGTTCCTGCGCATGACTGGTATTGACTATAGATAAAAAGCCAAGAAGAGCACAGGTAAGGGTGAGTTTTATGGTTTTCATCATTCCGGTTCTCCGGATTCTAGGCCAAGCATGATTTTAGAGGTAATGGCAAAAGTTTCCTTGTCTTTGGGAGAAAGGCTCTCGTAAACATCTTCCAGTATGTACTTCTGGCGATAAGCACGCTGAAAACTTTCATAAAGATGGGTTTTCTGGGCCAAATAATCGGCTAGCGGCACTTTTTTGATAAACTCCGCATACCTGAATTCACACAGCCTTAATGAGTCAGACGCATTAAGCGTTTTTTTACCCTCTGTAATGACATTGGTTTGGCCCGACAATATGCCTTCCATACACAGGGAGATCAGGTCGGTCTTGGCTTCGGGTGGATAAGCTTCGGAGCTGCACCCTGCCAGGGCCACAGATCCAAAGAGCAGGGCAACGAGCGGCTTTACTGTTTTTATCAATTTCACGGTTGGTTTTACCCGGAATGTCTATTAATATGAGGTCAATGACTGCGATTATATAGCGAGTGGCCGTGTTGAAAAGTGCATTTTTAATTATCCCGGCTTTATTGGGTCTTCAATTACTCCGTCCGGACCATTATATTGAATAAATATCTGCTACTTTTCATGCTGGGCCTGCCACTTTCCGCCTTTGCTCAAAGCAATAGCGATATTGACTTGAGTGATATTCCCGAGCTGGATAATGACATTGTTGTACTGGGAAATTGTGGCGATTGCAGCAAGAATATAACGCTCGATGATCTAATCACAAACCCATTGCCAGGCGCACGATTTTCATCGGCTTATGGTTGGCGCGTGCACCCTGTTTTTCAGGAAATGAGATTGCATACCGGCGCCGACTTTGCTGCGCCGGCAGGTACACCCGTTAAGGCCGTGCAGGCGGCGAAAGTGGTTTACATGGCAAACCGTGGGGGATATGGGAAAACAATTGTGCTAAAGCACAACAGTACTTACAGCACACTTTACGCCCATCTGGAACGCTACGCACCAGGACTGGCACAGGGTTCTTATATCAAGAAAGGGGATTTGATTGGTTTTGTGGGCTCAACCGGGAACTCTACCGGACCACATCTGCATTATGAAATTAGAAAAAACGGTCAACCGGTAAATCCGGCTACAGGCAAAATGATGCAAGTGCCTAGCGTGATAAAAGTAAAAGGACCGGGCATTAGCGTTAAACAGAAAAATGCCCGTATCCGAACCATATTGAAATGAACAGGTTAATTATTTTTATCCAGCGGGCAAGCTGTCTTGACACCCAGGATTGAATAAATAGGGCAAACGCTTAGCAAACCAGTTGCCAGCAGAATGATGCCCAAGTAGCCCCACCAGCCAATTGTTCCTGTAATAGCTAGCACAATTAATACGACACCCACGATAATACGGAGTAGTTTATCGATACCGCCAACATTCTTATTCATGAAAAAGTCCTTTTTAATGGATTAACAAAAAACCGACAGGATTGAATTTATGTTGAAAACTAGAATTTACGCTGAATGTAGATCACGATGAAGCTGTATCGCTGCAGTATAAGCGATGTAAGGTTTCAAGCATAGCAATGGCTTTAGGATCTGCCAGGGAATAATAAACATTTCTGCCTTCCTTGCGTGTTTTAACCACTCTGTTTTTTCTGAGTACCGTTAAATGCTGGGAAAGGTTGGGCTGATGAATATCCAGTAATGCCTCAATCTCCCCCACGGTTTTTTCACCTTCAAACAAATGGCATATCATTAGCAAGCGGTCTTCATTGACCATTACTTTAAGCAACTGAATGGCTTCAGTTGCGCCTTGCCGCATCGTGGTGGATAAATCCGTAGTAAGTATCGTGTTCATAATTTCAATCTAAGACAATATTCATTATATATACAAATATAATATAAATAAATATAATATTTACCCATATGGCTTGATCTTTCTCAAATAATTGGTGATCAAGAAATGTATTTGGTTCAGAAACGGTGGCCCCATACTGGGCTATTTATTCTGAAGAGCCTTCAAACAGCTTAGCTGCCTTGCTTTCCAAAACATTCCCTTCACGATAATACCCTATTAAAGTATTAATGTTTTGATGACCGGTCATTAGCATGGTTTCCGCAATAGGTATATTTTGCCTGGCCGCTTCGGTTACAAAGCCAGAACGCAACGAATGAGCGGTAAATTCTTCGCTTAACCCAGCCAGTATGCAACGGGATTTAATAATTTTATTAATTGAAACCGCGCTTAATTTTTCTCCAATACCCCCCCCTTTATTGATTTGCCTAAAGATATAACCACTATTCAATTGGCTGGCCTCAATCCAATCGGCCAATGCGATTGATGCTGGGCCCGAAACCGGTTTGTAAGCATTGGCTGATATCTGTCCGGTTTGATTGGTTTTTGAATATAAAAGCAGATATAGATATTCACCCGTATCAGGTTTGTGGATAAGCCGGTCAAAGTGAGCATCGGATATTTCAGAACGACGCCTTCCGCCACTTGCCCAGGCAAACAAGATCAAGGCCTTGTCCCGCAGGCCTTTTAGTGACTGGTCGCAGGTTTCAAGTAGCTGCACAAGAGGTTCTTTAGTGAGTGCAGGGCGCTTTACCGGGTGTATACCTTTTTTTGCATAGGCTTTTTGGGTTTTTCCAATAAGTTCTTGTACGCGAGGGTCTTTACAGGGATTGGGGCTGGCAAACGCAACTTGATGCGCTTTGGACAATACAGACAGGCGATGTAAAAGGGTGGCAATCGAAAAGTGACCCTTTTGGAGCTTGAATTTATTTTCAACCAGAAAAGAATCCAATTCCGCAGGCAAGCCAATCACTTCACCTGATGTGGTGTAGCGCAGGGCATGATCCACAATAAATTGCAATACCACAGGCACAGGCAAGGGCAGGGTAAAAGCCTGGTTGTAGCGCATCCTGTACCAGACAGCCCAATATTTCATGGCGCTTTTATAGCTATTACGGGTGTTTTGGGATTCTCCTTCGGACACGATTTCGGCAATAGCCTTTTGGGTTGTCTCGTGTAATGACGCTGGATCCAATAACGGCATATGGTTAAGCAATTTAAGGTTTTTTGTAGGCATAAATACCTTTTCAATTAAAAAATATTGGATTATTTGTATTGTTGTAATATATAATATGTATTATGTATTGTATATTACAAATAAACCATATAGGTTATGATAATCTGTGCTTATCGCAACCTATATTCTAAAGTGTATTGAAAATGATGCAATTAAAAAACACAGGGCGGGGCATTCAGCAGGAAGATGTCTGGAAAGCGGCAGATGAATTGCTGCTAGAAGGGCAGCGGCCCACCATAGAGCGAATCCGTCTAAGAATAGGTCGGGGCTCACCGAATACCATCAGCCCCATGCTGGAAAACTGGTTTGCCATACTGGGTAAACGTATTAACGGCACCGTCTTCACACAAGACAACACTGTAACAACCCCTGAGCCGGTAGAGCAGGCCATTCGGCACACCTGGGCATTGGCCCTTGAACAAGCCACACAAATAGCCAATGAAACCGTAAAAAACCAGCTGGCAGAAAACGAACGCTTCAAAAAAATGCTAGATACCGAGAAACAGGCATTTGAACAGGCAAAACGCTTGCAAGAAGCAGCCTTGCAAGAACAAGAAAAATTATTGGCTAACGTCACCGCCCAACTGCACGAAGTCAAAAACATGTTGGCGCAAAGAAACCAGGAATATGAACGCCTGAATAGCGAAGCAGGGCGGTTAAAAATTCAAATTACCGACTTACATACAGAAAACAAGGCCCAACAAGAGTCCGCTGAACAAGCATTGGAAAATTTGAATCGGCAACATGCCAAAGAAAGGGAAGGACTTGAAGCCCGTTTCATTGCCCTTGAACGACGCTCAGTTAGCGAGATAGACCGTGCCCGCCAGGAAACGAAGATGCTTCAGCAAAAGCATGAGCAAAACTTGAAGACGCACCAGGAAAGCGAAAAATCCCTCAGGGCCGAATTGGAAGATGCTTATGAAAAATACCGGAAATTATCTCAAGCCAATGAAGCGGATCGTTTGAGTCTGCAAGCGGCACAAGACGAAAATCGCCTGCTTGCTATTCAATTTAAACAATATCAAACGCAAAGCGAGCAACACGCTCAACAATTGAAAAAAGAAAACGAAATACTCTCTGGGGTCCTTGCCCAGCAACAGCTAAACCAGGCATTACAGCAGGAAATGGCACAATTACTTGAAAAACTCAATGACATTTCTTTGGCAAACAGTGATAAAACAGAAAAAAGCCGCTTGAATAAGTAAACCCACGCGTCTATGATTGTTACAGTTTTGTGTGCTTAAAAGTAGGTGAAAATATGAAAATCAAATTCTTGGGTGCGGCTGGAGAAGTGACGGGCTCCTGTTTTCTGGTACAAACCGGAAATATCCAATTTCTGGTTGACTGTGGAATGCTGCAAGGGGGCCGAGAGGCACCCATCCGTAATCGGCAACCCTTTGACTTTAACCCTTCAGAATTGGACTTTGTCCTACTTACCCACGCTCATATTGATCATAGCGGCATGTTACCCAAAATGGTGAAAGCCGGCTATTCGGGTTTTATATATACCACTACGGCAACGGCCGATTTACTGGATGTCCTGTTACCGGACAGCGCACATATACAAGAGGTTGACGCAGAACGGGCAAGTCGCAAACCACGCTCAAAGCAAGGTAGGCACTATGGGCTAACAACACCTGTCTACAATATGGCTGATGCACTGCAAACGCTTACGCATGTCAAAAAAGTGCACTATGAAAGCATGCTGGATTTGGCGCCCGGCATTAAGTGTCGTTTTCAGGATGCAGGCCATATCCTTGGATCTGCCATTATTGAAATTTGGATTACCGAAGGTGGGACCACCCGCAAAATTGTATTTAGTGGTGATCTTGGTCAACCGGGCAGACCCATTCTACGCGACCCGGTCTTTATAGAAGAGGCGGATATCCTGATTATGGAATCCACCTATGGTGACAGGCCGCACCGTACCAGTAATTCAACAGAAGCAGAGATCATTGATATTTTTAACCGGACTTTATCCAGGGGAAATATTATTATTCCCGCTTTTGCAGTCGGACGCACACAAGAGGTCATCTATCAATTATTACAATTGGCACAGCAAGACAAGGTAAATGATCTCAAGGTTTTTGTAGATTCACCCATGGCCAGCAAGGCAACTGCCATTACCATGAAGCATATGGAACTCTTTGATGAAGAGGCCAGAAAAATGCTAACCTGGAAAAAAATCGGTACCGAACTACCCAACCTTTATTTCACGGAAAGCGTTGAAGAATCACAAATGCTGAATAAAATCCATTCAGGTGCCATTATCATTTCCGCAAGTGGCATGTGCGATGCCGGGCGTATCAAGCATCACCTGCGGCATAACCTTGGAAGAGAAGAGTGCGCCATCATGATAACCGGCTTCCAGGCCATGGGGTCATTAGGCCGTCGCCTGGTGGATGGCGTCAAAAAAGTACGCATTTTTGGTGAGGAAATTAATGTCAGGGCATCTATCCATACCGTAGGTGGATTATCTGCGCATGCTGACCAACCTGCCCTGATCAACTGGGCAAAAGGCTTTAAAAAACCGCCCCAGTACACCTACCTGGTTCATGGTGAGCCCAATCCCGCGCAAGTCCTGGCCAACAAACTGGAAGAGGAGCTGGATTGGAATGTACATATCCCCAAAAGGCAAGAAATAATTTCGTTCAATTAAGACTATAATCAACGAATAATGTTGGATGCAATGGACACCTAAATGATGGACGATGAACAGCGCAAGACGCTGCAAAAAAGCATAAAAGAAGGGGCGACTTACCGACTTGCCCAAGAAGACACCGACTTCCTTGCAAGCGATGAACTGCGAGGACAACGTCTTGAGCTTGAATACCTCAAGACAGATAAAATTCTGGATGACAACTGCATACGTTCTACCGTTGTGATATTTGGAAGCGCGCGTATCAGTTCACCTGAAGAAGCCAAAAGCAAGATGGAGCAAATCCAGAAAATGCTCAATCGCTCACCTCAGGATGAAATCATGCAAAAGGCCTATAAAAGGGCAGAGCGTAATTTACGAAATTCATACTATTACGAACAGGCGATCCGTTTTGCAAAAATGATTTCCGAGCATTATCAGAAACAAGGCATGTGTGATTATGTCATTATGACCGGTGGCGGTCCTGGCATTATGGAGGCTGCTAACCGTGGTGCCTTTGAAAGCAAAGCCCGGTCTATAGGCCTAAATATCACTTTACCCTACGAGCAAACGCCCAACCCATTCATTACCCCTGAACTGGCTTTCCGTTTTCATTATTTTGCGCTCAGGAAAATGCATTTTATGGTACGGGCAAAATCGCTGGTTGTCTTTCCTGGTGGATACGGAACAATGGATGAATTGTTTGAAGTATTGACGTTGGTACAGACAAAAAAAATGGATCCCATACCCATCATACTTTTTGGCGCTGAATTCTGGAAGCGTGCCATTGATTTTGGTTTTCTGGTCGAAGAGGGCATGATCAACGAGCATGACCTGGGACTGTTCAAAATGGTTGATTCAATCGAAGAGGCTTTCACCATGCTGCAGCGGTTTCACGCTGAGCATATGTAATACAGTGATTTATACCTGAACGGCGCTACATCAGCGTGGGCATTCTATATCGCCATCAACCCGGTTATTTCCACCTTTCAGGCGGCTACCCTGGCCACAAACAATATTGCCATCAACGATTGTGTTTTTTACTGAAAATGAGGGCGTATAGGTTTTGGCTTCGATATTGCCATCGATTCGGCTATCACTAATTTGAAGCTTGCTGGCTTGTTTTGAGATCACGTTACCGTCAATCTGTGCGTTTTTAAGTACCAGAGTGGCATTTTGAAAAACTTCGATGTTGCCATCAACACGTGTCCCATTCAAGCCGCAATTGGCACCACTGGGCACTTTAATATTTGCGTTGATATGTTTATTGCCAATAGGCCCCTGGCAAGAAAAATCATCCGCAAAGGCAGGTTGCACAAAGGCCGTTAAAGTGACACTGCCTGCCAATAATACTTTCAAGCGTGAGTTCATGTTTTACCTATTAGTTGTGTTGTTGCTGCTTATGCATTAATTGCTTAAGCGGAAAATCAGCATATAATATAACAACTATTATATTAAGGAAAATAATTTGCTGAATGCCTGGCAATGAATTGAAATTGATTAGTAAAAGCAGAAGGCGGAAGATTTGAAAACGCCCAAATCACTTACTTTACATAATATACATTATGCGAGTAATCTTGCCCTGATTAACGAAGAGTATTACAGATGCTCTGGACTCTAAAACTTGACGAAACAAAAACGGAGAAAGAATGCAAACGATAGGTTTAATTGGTGGAATGAGTTGGGAGTCAACCGTTCCTTATTATCAGCAAATTAATCAAGCAGTCAAAGAACAACTGGGTAGTTTGCATTCAGCAAAAATCATTATGTATAGCGTCAATTTTCACGAAATTGAACAGCTTCAGCATAGCGGAAAATGGGATGAGGCTGGCAAGTTACTAGCTGATATCGCCCTGCTTTTAGAGCGGGCCGGTGCTGATTTTCTGGTTTTATGCACCAATACCATGCATAAAGTGACACCGGCAATCCAGGCCGCCACACAAATCCCGCTTTTGCATATTGCCGATCCTACCGCCAATGCAATTAAAAAAGCAGGCTATAAACGCGTTGCCCTGTTAGGAACCCGCTTTACCATGGAGCAGGAATTTTACCGTGGCAGACTAAGTAATGAACATGGCATCGAGGTTCTGATTCCTGAGTCTGATGACCGGGAGCAGGTGCATCGCATTATCTATGATGAGCTCTGCATGGGCATTCTAAAAGAAACATCTCGCCAGCAATACCGTGACATCATCCAGCGGATGGCCAACCAGGGCGCCGAAGCCGTTATTTTGGGCTGTACTGAAATTTCCCTGTTAGTTGGGCCTGAAGATGCCCCCGTACCGCTGTTTGATACAACAACCATCCATGCGAATGCCGCTGCCGAGCGGGCTTTGCAGAAATAAGTGCCCAGATACAAAACGGCTTATTGATTAGTTTTTTGAAAACGGTTGCCCATCAAAATCAACCGTAATCAGGCTGCCATCCATTGGCCCCATGCCTGGCGAATTTGCAGGCATACCCGGTGCAGACACCCCCTTGACTGATGCATTCGCCAGCATTTTATGTACTGCAGCAGAAGGAACATGCCCTTCGATTATTTGCCCTGTACCTTCAACAACAGCGGTGTGGCAGGAAGCCAGTTCTAACGGGACACCCAGTTTTTCTTTGACAGCCGTCATATTGGCAGTCTTAATGGATTTAATTTTGAAGCCGGCATCATGCATATGCTGGTTCCAGCCATCACAACAACCGCAATTGGGATCCTGGAAAACGGTAATCTCTTTATTGCCCGCATAAACAACTGAAGACATAGCCAGGACGGTAGCTGCAGATATTAACCATTTGTTCATTATATTAAAGCCTTTGTTTGAATTAAAAACCAAGTTCATCCGCACATTCTAGCATTAGCTGTTGTTGCAAGTATGACGCCATCATTACATGATTTAACATGGTGTTAATCCTCATATGGTTGTTTGTAAATTTTACATACACTGTGACCTGATTTAGGAGGATTTAATGAAATTAAAACAAGCATTCGTATTGGCGGCAACCCTTGGTTCCATAACACTAAGTGGTGTTACCTACGCAACGACCAATTATCCCAGCCAGCCCATCAGGGTTATTGTCCCTTTTGCACCGGGGGGCTCAACTGATATTGTTGCCCGTATTGTGGCCCAGGAAATGTCCAAAATCCTTGGCCAATCATTGGTCGTGGAAAACAAGGCTGGAGCCGGTGGTGCGATTGGTGCTGCAGAAGCCGCACGGGCAAAACCTGATGGCTATACCCTGTCGGTTGCCACCGTATCCACCATGGCAGTGAACCCGGCATGCCGTCCTAATGACTTACCCTACAATGCTGAAAAAGATTTTGCTCCAATCAGCAACTTTGTCAATACACCCAACGTCATTGTCATTAATCCCGGCGTTCCGGCCAATAACTTCCAGGAGTTTGTACGGATATTGCAAGACAATCCTGGCAAATATACCTATGCATCTCCAGGTATATGCAGCATCGGCAACTTAAATGGTGAAGCCTTTAAGCAATCTGTTGGGGTAGACCTGGTACATGTCCCCTATAAAGGATCCGGCCCTGCCGTAGCTGACACGCTGGGTGGCCAAGTACATAGCTTGTTCGACAACCTGCCCTCTTCCATGCCACACATTCAATCAGGCAAACTTAAAGCCATGGCAGTTGCCTGGCCCGAGCGCATGAAAGACCTTCCTGATGTGCCGACCTATGCAGAAATAGGCTACCCTCAATTGAATAATGGGGTGTTTTACGGTTTGCTGGCACCAGCAGGAACGCCTACTGATATTATTGAAAAACTCAACAAGGCGGCACGTGAAGCACTAAAAGAGCCAAAAATTATTGCAGCCCTTGAAAAACAAGGTGCGTTTCCTGCTGGCAATACACCCGCAGAGTTTGCTAAACAAATTAAAGACAATTACGACCTGGCAAAATCTGTGGTTGAAAAAAGTCAGCTGGAAATGAAGTAAAAATACTTGACTGATATTTAAGTATAAATTATCAGGTACGAGCAAATGCCTTTGCAGTAATGCTGTAAAGGCATTTCTTTATGGCTAAAAGCAACAGTTAACTGGCCTCAATCTTTAATGATCAATACCAGTCAACAATTAAATTTCCAATCCGATAGAATGACTCATTTACCCTTCGATACTTGTAATCCTGCCGATCAATGTCAACGCCCTCTTCTCCTGACCACGCCCAAACATTAGGGATTATTGCACTCATTGGCTCAATGGCCTCATTGTGTATTGGTACTTCATTTGCCAAATCCCTGTTTTCCGAAGTGGGCGCACAAGGTACAACCACTTACCGCTTGGTATTTTCGGCACTGCTATTGTGTTGCATCTGGCGGCCGTGGCGGTTTAAGCTTAATCGAAAAGATGCGTTAAGCATTATTTTGTATGGCTTGTCTTTGGCATCCATCAACTTTCTGTTTTACATGTCGCTACGCACCATCCCCTTGGGTATTGCAGTCGCCATAGAGTTTATTGGTCCTTTGGCACTGGCCATTTTTTCTTCACGTAAAAAAATTGATTTCCTTTGGATTACCATGGTGGCCTCAGGATTATATATGCTTATTCCGCAACAAAATTCAATGGCTGCACTAGATCCTGTTGGTGTTACCTATGCGGCCACTGCCGGTGCGGGTTGGGCCCTGTATATAATTTTTGGTCAAAGGACCCGCAACATCCATCCAGGTCAGGCATCCTCTTTGGGCATTACGGTTTCAGCCCTGGTGGTGTTACCCTTTGGCATTGAGCACGCCGGTACGGCCCTGTTGAATCCATCCCTGATGTTATTTGGATTAGGGGTAGCCATTATGTCCAGTGCCATACCCTACTCGCTTGAAATGATTTCCCTGCGCACCCTGCCCCGTAAAACCATGAGTATTTTACTGAGCCTTGAACCGGCCATGGGTGCCATAGCAGGTGTTATTCTTTTGCATGAATTCCTTACCCTTCCACAATGGCTGGCCATTGCCTTTATTATTAGTGCATCCATAGGGTGTGCGATTACTTCCCGCAGCCCGATCCGGGATGAAATGGAGACAAATCCGACATGAACAACCTATTTGATTTTTCCGCCACCAAGGCAGATGGCAGCATCTTTGATTTTTCTGATCTGAAAGACAAGGTAGTGCTAATTGTAAACGTAGCATCCAACTGTGGATTTACCCCGCAATACAATGGCCTTGAAAAGCTCTATCGAACTTATAAAAACCAGGGGTTTGAAATTATCGGCTTTCCATGTAACCAGTTTGGCCAGCAAGAACCGGGGACCGATGAAGAAATCGTGACTTTTTGCCAATTGAATCATGATGTCAGCTTTACTATCATGAGCAAGATTGAGGTCAATGGCAGTGACGAGCATAAATTGTATACTTGGCTGAAAAAAGAAAAACGAGGCATTTTGGGCAGCCAAAATATCAAATGGAACTTTACCAAATTTTTGATTAACCGCCAGGGTGAAGTTATAAAGCGTTATGCTCCTGTAACCAAGCCCGAACAAATAGAAACCGATATTAAGGAAGCTTTATCATGATTGATCTTTATTACTGGACAACACCAAACGGTCATAAAATTACTCTGTTCCTGGAAGAGACAGGCCTTGAATATAAAATTATTCCGGTCAATATCTCCAAGGGGGAACAGTTTTCTCCCGATTTCCTGAAAATCGCGCCGAATAATCGTATACCCGCTATTGTTGATCATAATCCAATCGATAAGGGTGAGCCGATTTCCATTTTTGAATCCGGGGCAATTTTGCATTATCTTGCCAATAAAACCGGTAAATTCCTGTCTTCCGATTTAAGAATAAGAACAGAAACCCTGCAATGGTTATATTGGCAAATGGCCGGACTGGGTCCCATGGCTGGCCAAAACCATCATTTTTCACAATATGCCACTGAAAAAATACCTTATGCCATTGAACGCTATCGTAATGAAACCAATCGTTTGTATGGTGTCCAGAATAAACACCTGGAAGACCGGGTTTATATTGCCGGTCAATATTCCATTGCCGATATGGCTTGTTATCCATGGATTGTTTCTCATGAGAAACAGGGACAAAACCTTGCGGATTTTCCAAACCTGCTGCGTTGGTATGAATTGATAAAAGCACGACCTGCAACGATACGGGCTTATGAAATTGCCAGTGAAATTAATCCTTCACCGGCAGTACATGATGAAGAGTCCAGGAAGATACTGTTTGGGCAAACCGCAAAATCACTGGAAAAAAAATAACGTTTGCAGCTAAAAAAAAACTCCGGTTTGAACGGATTCTTCAGGTGAACCTGTTAAAACCGGAGTTTAACACCGCAAACTTTTACAAATAAAAAACCATTTAAGGGTAAAGGCCCCGTACTTCACGTGCTTCAAGTATACGAGTACAAGCCACAATAAATGCAGCGGTACGTAAACTCACATTATGATGTTTTGCAACGTCAGAGACAGAGCGATAGGCATTACGCATAAGACCTTCCAAACGTTGGTTGATTTCATCTTCACTCCAGAAAAAGCTGGAGAAATCCTGCACCCATTCGAAATAGCTAACCGTTACGCCACCCGCATTTGAAATGACATCAGGTACGATATATACCCCTTTTTGGGTAAGGATATCGTCGGCCTCAGGCGTTGTTGGTCCGTTAGCGCCCTCTACCAGAATTTTTGTCTTGATCTGATCCGCATTTTTAATGGTGATTTGATTTTCCAGGGCAGCGGGAATAAGAAACTCGTTTGAAACACCCCAAAAATCTTCATTTGAAATGGCAGTTGCCTCTGGGAAGCCCATGATACCGGCGTGATCTTCAACGTAATTTAACAAATCGTGAATATTGATGCCGTTTTCATTAAAAACAGTACCGGTATGATCTTGAATTGCCACAACTTTAGCGCCCGTTTCATGAAACAGACGGGCTGCCGTACCACCCACATTACCAAAACCCTGTACAGCCACTCTTGATCCGGAAACACTCAGACCCAGATCTTTGGCGGCCTCACAGGCAGCGACAAATACGCCACGGCCGGTTGCCTCTACACGCCCAAGACTGCCACCAAGGGCAATGGGCTTGCCGGTAACCACACCGGTTGAGGTGGCACCCTCGTTCATGGAGTAAGTATCCATCATCCAGGCCATGGTTTGCGGGCTAGTGTTTACATCGGGAGCCGGAATATCTTTGGTTGGGCCAATGATAAGGCCGATTTCGCTGGTATAGCGTCGTGTAACGCGCTCTAGTTCTTTTTTGGAATATTTGCGCACATCAATGCGAATACCACCTTTGGCACCACCAAAAGGCAAGTTGACGGCAGCATTTTTAATAGACATCCAGGCCGCCAATGCCATTACTTCCGACAGGCAGACATCCTGGTGAAAACGTACACCACCCTTGCCCGGGCCACGTGATGTGTTGTGCTGCACGCGGTAGCCTTCAAAGTGGGCAATGGTACCGTTATCCAGTTCAACAGGAATATCCACAATCAATGAGCGCTTTGGTCGCTTCAGCGTTTCTACCCAACGGCCAAGTGAACCCAAATAAGGGGCAACACGGTCAATTTGTTGAAGATAGATACCCCAAGCACCCAAGTCATTGGGATTCAAATATGAAGGAAGCGAGTGCGGAGTGGTAATTTCTGAAGTCATTTAAGCTCTCCGGTGAAATGAGCTGTCTTACTAACGTCTTGAATTGTACTTGTTCTATTTTGAATTATTAATCTGTCCCTATTAAATTAATATTAAATTTTAATAGGGACAGATTAAGTGTTGTTTAATTGACATTCGTCACTGCAACGCTATAAACCGAAGTACCACTTTTAATATCCATCTTCATGGTTAGACCCTTTTCGGGGCAATACCATTCGGTTACTGCTATTGGCTTATTACGTGGGGACTTGCCCGAGGGAATAAGGGTAGATTGAATCTGGCCAGCAGAAATCGTACCTGAATAAGTAATCGGCTTGCAGCTCATTGGACCCATCTGGGTATGAATCTGTTGCTCTCTCCCAATTATTCTTTGGGTAGACTGTAAAAAAGCATTTTCAACATTTACCTGGCTAATGGGTATGGAAGATGGCAAGGACATGGATGCCTGAGCATCGGCCCTGTATGTCTGGGCAGGCAAGGAACCAGACTGCTCAGTAATAACATTGGCTGGCTTTAGAAAATATCCATTGACGCGGCTGGTCACAACAGAACGCATGACGGTACCCAATAAGCCCGCAGAATCAAATGAACCACTCAAGACAGAGCCGCCACTATTGACCATCAGGCGGAAATTGCCCGAGCCATTGATTTGCTGTCCGGCAATGGGCGCATTAGCCTGGATATGCAAATCGGCATGGCAATCATTGCCCGCCGCTTTCGTTACCTGCTTGATTCTGATTGTGAAATGCCCTTTCCCGCCATTGATATTTCCTTCTATTTTTCCGTTAGGCTTGAGCCAGGGGCTATGGCAGTAAACCTGCTCGGCATGGGCATTTGCCCCAGCACCTAACAATACCAGGGAAAGCAAGACATTAAGAGGAGCGATATGGGCATGCGCTTTCATGGTGAAGTCCGATTATCTAAGCATAATTTCAACAAGGCGGGGCTGTTTCAATTCCCTGGCCAAATCTATGGCGCTTTTACCCAACTGGTTAACCGCTTTGGGATCGGCACCAGCAGCCATCAATGCTTTTACTGCCTCGACATTTTTAGAAGTGACCGCCATATAAATGGGTGAACTTCCTTCTGCTGCCGGCGCATTGGGAAATGCACCATTGGCCAGTAGCATCTTGATCATGTCAACATGCCCCATAGAGGCCGCATAATGCAAGGGTGCCCAACCCAACCTATTAACGTCGGCACCCCGAAAAATCAGTCCTTCGGCGCGACGTACATCACCAATAATGGCCAGGTACATTAATGGCGTTTCATGATTGATGTTTTCAATATCAAGGTTAATATTTGGATCTTTGGCCAGAACATCAAAAACACCCATTGATTTATCACGAATGGCCTGCATGATAGGCGGTTGCCCATTCTGGTTAAGCGCATTGACATCTTGCCCTTTTTTTATGGCTTCTTTAACAGAAGACGCCCGATCATTCTTGATGTCATTCCACCAGGCACCAGATGTATTGGCAAACGCCGACAGGCAAACAAGCATGGCACCAACCAGCAAAGAAGATTTCAATTTAATATTGCGCATTGCATACCTTTTCAATTAATTGGATCATATCAAACATAATAAACAAGTAGTATACAAAACGTAAAGACGGTTAAGAAAATCAAAGCTGGTAAATTTATCTTGATTTACGGTTTTGCTTTTTGGAATAACCTAAAAAAGTTATCGGTACTGGCCTCTTTAATTTCTTTCAAGGTCTCCCCCCTAAGGTCGGCAATTTTTTCAGCAACATGAATCACCTTTGAGGGATCATTCAGTTTACCTCGAAAAGGCACCGGCGCTAGATAAGGTGAATCGGTTTCAATCAGCAAACGATCCAATGGTACTTTTTGTGCTACTTCATGTAATTGATGGGCATTCTTGAACGTAACAATACCCGAGAGCGAAATATAAAAATCCTGCTCAATGGCGGCTTGGGCCACTTCCCAGGTTTCAGTAAAGCAATGCATCACACCGCCACACTGGTGAGCACCCTCTTCTTTCATGATACGAATCGTATCTTCAGCGGATGATCGGGTATGAATGATTAGCGGTAAACCAGACTGAATACCGGCTTTGATATGAACCCGGAAACGCTCTCTTTGCCAGTCAAGCGGTTCGCTCAGACGATAATAATCCAGTCCGGTTTCACCAATAGCGACAATTTTAGGGTGCTGCGCATGCTCACATAACAAATCAACGGTTGGTTCCGGTGTATCTTCGTAGTCAGGGTGAACACCAACCGACCCGACAAGATGCGGATATTTTTCTATCAGGGCAATGATTCTGGGCCAATCAGGTAAATTAACACTGACACATAAGGCGCGCCCAACATTATTCTGCTTCATTTTATCCAGGATATTATCCAGATCCTGGCTTAATTCAGGGAAATCCAAATGGCAGTGCGAATCGACAAACATAGTTTTTTACTTATGAAGATTTAATTACGATTTTGAAATACAGCTTAAAGCAACACGTTGCAGGGTAGATATAATAAACAGACGGGCATTAAGCGGATGATCGGCAATACGTTGCTGCTCTGCCAACCATTTAAGCAACTGCGAGATTTTATCTACTGCCATATTGCTAGCAATGGTTGACACATTTTTTCCCAAGGCAGGAAAGTAACGGGATGTCTGCCCGTAACGGTTAAGATTTATATCAAAAACAAACCGCTGAAGACTGTCCAGCCACTGTTTTGCCGGTACTTTTTCCAGTAATTCGGCCATTTTATCAAGATTGGGCATTTCCCGATGCGCCAGTTTGTCACCAAACGCCGACAGCCAGTATTTGACCGGCTCATAATCCGACTGACTAAAAGCTAAAGCACTTAACGGTGCACCTCCGGTGGCAGCCAGCCAAACCTGGCCATCCTCAAGACCGTTTTTCTGTAACCAGGCTAAGGAAAGCGCTGTTTCTGGCACAGGTAAAGCCAATCGTCGACAGCGTGAGAGCAAAGTCGGCAGCAAACGCTGGATAGAATGCGTGACTAAAAGGAAAATGGTATTTTCAGGCGGCTCTTCAAGAACTTTAAGTAAAGCATTGGAAGAGGCAGCATTCAGGCTTTCTGCCGGATACAGCACAATCACCCTGTACCCACCCCGGTGAGTGGAAACATTAAACAGTTTTTCAAGCTGGCGAACCTGCTCTATCCTGATGTCTTGTGACAAATTTTTCTTTGATCCACTTTCTTCCTCATTTTCCGGTGCCGTAGCAAATCCTTCCTTAACGGCAATGGCATCGGGCAGAACCATTCTCAAATCGGGATGATTTCCCGACTTTACCCAACCACAGGACTCACAGTGCCCGCAAGCCATTCCGTCACGGGATGATTCGCATAATAAACCGGTCGCGGCCGCATGGGCAAATTTCAGTTTACCAATACCCGGTATACCATGGATGATCCATGCATGAGAAAATCGCTCCTTGTTGCCCAGCCATTGACTGGCAATACCCGTTTGCCATGGTAAAAACTCAGGTAGGTGCATTGTTTTTCTGCCTGATAAACTGCAGCAAGCGGGTTTCTATAAATTCCCTGACCTTTTCAAAAGGCATTGTGGAATCAATGACCATAAACCGCTGAGGATCATTGGCCGCCCGCTGTAAATAGGCACTACGCACGGCCTCGAAAAAAGTATCGTTTTCCTGTTCAAACCGGTCAAGACTGGCACTGTTCCTGGCTAAGCGTTCACGCGAAACTTCCAGTGGCACGTCAAACAATAGCGTTAAATCGGGGTTCAGGCCTGCCTGTACCCAGTTTTCCAATGCGGCAATTTTGTTGATATCAAAATGGCGCCCACCACCCTGATAAGCATAAGTGCTATCGGTAAAGCGGTCGCAAAGCAGCAGTTTGCCTGCTGCCAAGGCCGGTTTGATTACCTGTTTAAGATTTTCCTGACGCGAAGCAAACATCAGCAAAGCCTCGGTTTCCTGGCTCATTGATTCATGCAACAGGATTTCACGCAGCTGCTCACCCACCGGTGTACCCCCAGGCTCCCGGGTCATGACCACTTCCAGGCCTTGCCGTGTAAAAAAATCGGGCAGCCATTTCATGTGGGTACTTTTGCCAGCACCATCAACGCCTTCCAGTGTAATAAAAACCCCTGTCATTACTGACCCCTTTTCAAGATATATTTTTGTACATTTTGATTATGTTTTCTCAGGTTTTCGGCAAACTCACTGGTTCCGTCACCTCGGGCAACAAAATAATAAAAACCGTGTTTTTCAGGATGCAACACTGCCTGTATGGACAAGGCCCCAGGGATTGCAATAGGCGTAGGAGGCAGCCCCTGGCGGGTATAGGTATTCCATGGCGTATCAGTTTGCAAGTCTTTTTTGGCAATTTTACCTTTGTAATTGTCGCCCATGCCATAAATCACGGTTGGGTCAGTTTGCAAAAGCATATTCGCCTTGATCCGGTTAATGAAAACCCCTGCCACACGGTCACGGTCTTGACTATGGCCTGTTTCTTTTTCAACAATAGAAGCTAACACCAGGGCTTCGTAGGGAGTTTTAAGGGGAAGATCGGGGTCACGGTTTTCCCAGGCTTGCATTAGTCGCTTCTGCCCTTCATCGTACGCACGTTTTAAAATCTGGAAATCCGAATCACCTGGTACAAACACATAAGTTTCTGGAAAAAACAGGCCTTCGGGGTGTGTATGGTCTGAACCCAGTTTCTTCAACAGCGCTTCATCGGTGATATCAGCCAGGGTTTGCGTAATATCCTTGTTAGCCCGCAAAGTCTGGCGAATTTGCTTGTAAGTCCAGCCTTCAATCAGGGAAATCTGGCGCTTGACCATGTCACCATTAGACAATTTATCCAGAACGTCTACCGGCGTCATGCCTTTCGTAACTTCATAGGCACCCGCTTTCAACAATACGTCCTGCCCGGTATAACGGGCATATAAAATAAAAAGCTGTGGCTCGATATCCAACCCTGCTTTAGCCAGGGTTTCAGCAACCGTTCGAATGGTACTGCCTTTGGGAACAGTAAATTCTACCGCTGGAGATAACATGGGAATGGGACTGGTAGACCAGTGCCAGACTTTACTGCCCAATCCAATTACCAGCAACAAGGTGCAAATAACCAAAGCCATGACAAGGGACTTGAATAATTTCATGCGTACAAGCGTATTGGAGTAATTTAACAAGGCTCAATTGTATCAGGCAACAAGAGATTAACCATAGAATCAAAGGAAGGATCCAAAAGGCATTAGCCTTCGGATAGGATACAGCATGACTGAGGGTAATTAACCTTTATCGGGATCAGGAAATATACCTAATCCGTGGAATATGGCGTACTATTTAAACATTCAAGTTTGTATCAGTAAGGCAGGATAATATCCATGATTTCACAACCTCAAGAGCATTTTGACGACACTTTATTTCAAAGCGATCTCACCCATTTTACCGTTTTCTCTGTAACGGGTGCCGATGCCAGCAATTTTCTACAAGGACAGTTAACCCAGGATATGGAACTGGTAACTGAAAACCAGGCTGTGCTTTCTGCTTATTGTTCTCCCAAAGGACGTGTACTGGGCAGTTTTCTGATCTGGAAATCCGCATCAACAGAGAACGAACCGGTTTTCAAGTTTCTGGTGCGTGCCGATATTGCAGAAATGCTGCTTAAACGCCTGCGTATGTATGTCATGCGATCAAAAGTGGTTTTTACCCAGGAAACCCTGGATATCAAGGGTATTTGGTCATCCTCAATCGAAGAACTGGGCAAGCGGCTTGAACTGGATCTGAAACAAATACCAGCATGGCGTGTGGCATCAAAAGATGGATGCATCTGGATCGCCTTGCCTGATGTCGCCAACAACAAGCGTTTTTTATGTATTTATGATCCCCAGGCGGGCAATCAGGCGGGCTTCTGTTCGTTACTAAACCATCAAGACACTGCGCAATGGGATGCCTTGGAAATTTTAAGCGGCACCCCATGGATTGAAAAAAACAACCAGGAACTGTTCATTGCGCAAAGCATTAACTTTGATGTAATTAACGGGATCAGTTTTACCAAGGGATGCTATCCAGGCCAGGAAGTGGTTGCACGTAGCCATTACCGCGGCACCCTGAAGCGCCGTATGGCAATTGGCATCGTTAATAATGCAACAGATCCTGAAACCTGGCAGCCAGGCAAAGATGTCTTTGATGCACAGGACACCAATGAACCTTGCGGTCAAATTGTGAATAGCGCAGTTTATGATGGTAAGGTATATCTCTTGTTTGAGACCAAACTGACTGCGCTTGAACACAATCAGATTAGTATTGGTGGCGCCGAAGGCCCTAAAGTGGAACTGGTTGATATCCCGTATTCACTTGAAAAACCTGAGATCCGGAAATAATTCAACAGAAATACTTCCGGTTCGGCATTAAACTAACTCAGATAATGGGTCTCTGTCTGTTTGTGACCAAGGGGCTTCAAGATACGATGCCAGCAATGTTTCGCTAACATCGTTAATATTAGAAGGGATCCATTGGGGGTTCTTGTCTTTATCTACCAGTAAAGCTCGAATCCCTTCCTGCAACTGGCCATCAGCACAACAATGCAGTGCCACCCTATATTCCATACGAAAAACATCCGCCAAAGACATGTGCAAGGTTTTGCGTTGCAAGGTTATTCCCAAGGCCATAGATAGCGGAGCACCTTTCAGCATGGTAGCAGCCGCACGGGACAACCAAGTATCATCACTGTCTTTTAGCAAGGCAATATTGTGGTAAATAGTCTTGATATCAGCTGGAGCGCAAATTTCATTGATCAATGCGTAATTCTGTTGCAAAGGACCAGGCTCAGTAACCTTGCCTTTATTGGCAGATAAAACGGCATGAACAAGATCATCATTAAAGATACGGTGCTGTGGTGCTTGCCAGTCTGATTCAAGCAAAGCCTTAACCACCGCATCCCAATTTGCATGGTTTACCTGGTAATTGACAAGACCTGAAAAAAGGGCATCGGAGGTATTCAGAATGGCTCCCGTACTGGCCAGAAACAAGCCTGTTTTACCCGGCAAATGATTTAACACCCAACTTCCACCGACATCGGGGAAAAGACCAATACTGACTTCCGGCATGGCCAGCCGGGAGCTTTCACTAACAACCCGATGGCTGGCGCCAATCATCAGGCCGATCCCCCCCCCCATCACAATACCGTGCCCCCAACAAATAACGGGTTTACCGTAGGTATGTATTTGATAGTCCAGTTTATATTCAGTTTCAAAAAATTCGCGTGAATACGTATTTGCCCAAGCACCCTGCCCTTGATACGTTTGCATGCTTTGATATAAACCGTGCAAATCACCACCCGCACAAAATGCCTTGTCACCGGCCCCTTGCATAATAACCAGCACCACTTCCGGGTCTGCCTCCCACCGGGCAAGCTGTTCGCTTAGCAAGCTGCACATTTCAAGCGAAATCCCATTCAGGACCTTGGGCTGGTTAAGTGTGGCAACACCAATCTTGTGCCCATTGTTAGTGTTGAGTTCAGTAAATAAAACAGGTGACGACATTATTCCTCCTTGAGTCGTATGATTTTTATATATTGTCCCGATGTTCGGTGTAGTTGTTAATACGTGATTTTTTTTGCCTGAGGTGTTTTTTGGTTAAAATCCCTGCCTTGCGGTGTTCAGCCCTGCGCCTTCTGGATTCTTTTGGATCAAACACTAGCTTGCGGTAAAGCTCAATTCGGTCGCCTTCTTGCACCATTTGTCGTGCTGAGCATTTAATACCAAAAACCCCCATTCCAAGACTACCAATATCCTGCCCGGGAAAAGCATTGGCGACACCGCTTAAAGCAATGGCATCCGCAATCGTACTGCCAGCCGGAACACTAAAACTTTTACACCAAATATGGCTGGCTGTAACGGGAAAGCTTAGGGAAACATGAAGATCAGCGGTCGCCATAAATAACCTGGGCTCGTTTGCTAAAGGAATCAATAAAGCTGTTGGCGATACGATTGAATACGGGTCCCACCAGCATTTCAAGTGTTTTACTGTTGAACGCATAATCAAGGGTAAAGATCACTTTACAAGCCTCTTCATCAAGCTCGATGAATTCCCAGGTGCCGTTTAGTACTGAAAACGGGCCGTCAACCAGCTCCAATTCCATTTTGCCCGGATAGGTATATTTATTACGGGTAGTGAATGTTTGCTTGATTTTCGCAAGACTGATGGTTACCGACGCAATCACGCCATCTTCAAGCTTTTCCTTGATGGATGAGCCACCACACCAGGGCATGAATTCGGGATATTTTTCAACATCGGAAACCAGATCAAACATCTGGCTTGACCTGTAAGGAAGAAGTACGGAGCGTTGAACAGTATGCATTAAGAAATTTTACAGAGTTAAATCAATTGGTCAATGGCGAATATAGACGTTTCAGGGCAATATTGCCATAAATTTCATTTTTATGTGGTGTATTCATTTACAATATGGACTTAAGCCGAAAATCATAAATATACTTTCATAAAAAAAATCCTATTTTAACGGCTGTAGCATTTTTATAATATAAATCATGAGCATTGTAGAAAATAGAAAAGCCCGCCACGATTATTTCATTGAAGAAAACTTTGAGGCCGGTATTGTCCTGGAAGGTTGGGAAGTCAAAGCGATACGGGCAGGTAGAGTCCAATTGGGTGAAAGCTACGTCATTGTACGTGATAGCGAACTTTGGCTACTTAATATGCATATCAGCCCACTAGCCACCGCCTCAACCCATATTCATCCAAATGCAACGCGCACACGCAAATTGCTAATGAATAAAAAAGAAATTAACAAGTTAATTGGCAAGGTTGATATCCGTGGCTACACCCTTGTACCCCTTAACCTGCATTATAAGAACGGTCGTATCAAGCTTGAATTTGGCCTGGGTAAAGGCAAGAAACTTCATGACAAACGTGACACCGCCAGGGATAAAGACTGGCAACGGGAAAAAGAACGGATCATGAAGCACGATACCCGCCGTCAATAAAAAAATGCCACGATAAAAAGTGGCATTGATAATTAAAAATGAAAAAATCAGGATGTTTTTTTATCTGTATTTTTAATAATTGTCATGGCAGAAGCAATCATACCCCCCATATCTGACAAGTTGCCGGGCAGAATCAGGGTATTGCCTTCTTTGGCTATCTTGCCAAATGCGTCTACGTAATTTTCTGCCACCTGCAGGTTAACAGCAGCAAGACCGCCGGGCTGTTCAATGGCATTGGCAACTTTGATAATCGCCTCGGCAGTTGCGGTTGCAATGGTGGTTACCGCCTTTGCCTCACCTTCGGCATTATTGATTTGCGCCTGCTTCTCACCTTCAGAACGGGCAATAGCCGCCTCACGCTCACCGGTTGCTATATTGATTTGCTCTTGTCGACGGCCTTCTGAAGCGGCAATCAAGGCCCGCTTTTCACGCTCAGCTGTAATTTGTGCCTGCATGGCACGTAGAATTTCACTGGGCGGTGTAAGGTCCTTGATTTCATATCGCAATACTTTTACACCCCAGTTTGTAGCGGCTTCATCAAGTGAAGACACAATGGTACTGTTGATGGCATCACGTTCTTCGAAAGTACGGTCAAGCTCCATGCGGCCAATGACGGAACGTAAAGTGGTTTGCGCTAGCTGGGTGATCGCTACAATGTAATTTGATGAGCCATACGAGGCACGCATGGGATCGGTCACCTGAAAGAAAATAACGCCATCTACCTGCAACTGCGTATTATCCCGGGTAATACAAACCTGACTGGGGACATCAAGGGGGATTTCTTTTAATGAATGTTTGTAGGCAATTCTTTCAATGAAGGGAATAACAAACTTTGCACCCGGTGAAAGGGTTCTGTCAAATTTACCCAGCCGCTCTACCACCCACGCATGTTGCTGGGGAACAATGGCAATAGTTTTAATGAAGATTATTAAGGCTAGTATAAAAACAATAAGCCAGAAAACAATTGATGTATCAAATTCCACGGTCATTCTCCTATGGTTTGATTGGGATTCAGGGTGATTTATGTGCCGGTTTTAAAATAAGGGTAACGCTTTGAATATCGACAATGACATATTGACCAGGCAAAGGTGTTTCAGAGATGGAGGGGTCCAGTTTAACCTGCCATTGTGCACCCCTGTAAAAAACAGATGATGTCCGGTTATTGGTCCATGATTTCACCTCTACGTGCTGCCCAATATCAAGATTGACATTGATATCGCTGGTAGCCTTTAGATGCCCTTTTTTTAACAACACCCCTGTTTTTTTAAGTATCACCAGGCCAGCAACACCGATAATGCTGCAGGTAGCTATTTGTGCGGCCAGGCCAAAACCAAAATAGGCAACAACACCTGAAGCGGCCAGCCCAAGCGCGACAAGCATCATATAGAATGTGCCTGAAAGCAGTTCGGCGATAAGCGCCACAACCGCAAGACCAAACCAAACCCAGATCATATTGCCACCTATTGGAAAATCCACCGTTAACTGTAGGTTAAGACAGTTCCAGTAATTCAACTTCAAAAACAAGGGTTGCATTAGGTGGAATAACGCCACCGGCTCCACGGGCACCGTAACCCAAAGAGGCTGGAATGGTTAATTTACGCTTGCCGCCGATTTTCATGCCCGCCACGCCCTGGTCCCATCCTTTAATGACATGACCTGCGCCCAGCGGGAAAGAAAATGGCTGGTTGCGATCTTTGCTGGAATCAAATTTAGCACCATTGTCCAGCAACCAACCCGTATAGTGTACGGTTACGTGTTGACCACTTTTTGCTTCTTCGCCATTACCAACTTCAATATCTTCAATAATTAAATCACTCATTTCAAAATCCTTAAATTCAAATGTTTATTTGGTAAGTGTAACTTAATTCATACCCTATTTTATTAAAAATGAAATATTCATTGTTATGAAAAAGCGGGGATGAATGTATTATTTTTCATTTGTGACAGCCAGAAAAAAACAGACCCTAAAAAAGGGCCTGTTTTTATAACTGCATTAACAATTACTGGGCAGAAGCCAGTTTTTGCCAGGTATCAACCACCGTATCAGGGTTAAGGGACATTGACAAAATACCCTGATCTTTCAGCCAAATCGCCAGATCGGGGTGATCGCTGGGGCCCTGACCGCAAATACCAACGTATTTACCGGCTTTCAAGCATGCCTGAATGGCACGTGACAACATGAACTGAACCGCTTCATCGCGCTCATCGAAATCAGCAGCAAGCAGCTCCATACCGGAATCACGATCAAGGCCCAGGGTTAATTGGGTCATGTCGTTTGAACCGATAGAGAAACCATCGAAGTGTTCAAGGAATTTATCGGCAAGAATAGCGTTTGAAGGCACTTCGCACATCATAACCACACGCAAGCCGTTCTCACCGCGCTTCAGGCCGTTTTCTGCCAGCAGGCCAATGACACGCTCTGCCTGTTTAAGAGTACGAACAAATGGAATCATGATTTCAACGTTGGTCAGACCCATTTCTTCACGAACAAAGCGCAATGCCTCACACTCCATACGGAAGCATTCGGCAAAGTCATCCGAAACATAACGTGCCGCACCACGGAAACCCAACATCGGATTTTCTTCCTCGGGCTCATAGCGTGAACCACCAACCAGCTTGCGATATTCGTTAGACTTGAAGTCAGACATACGAACAATAACCGGTTTTGGATAGAATGCCGCTGCAATGGTAGCAACACCTTCAGCCAGTTTTTCAACAAAGAAAGCACGTGGGCTTGCATAGCCACGAGCCGCAGATTCCACCGCTTTTTTCAGATCGCCATCAACATTGGGATAATCAAGCACCGCTTTGGGGTGAATATTAATATTGTTATTGATAATGAACTCAAGACGAGCCAGGCCAACCCCAGCGTTGGGGATTTGCGAGAAGTCAAATGCCAACTGGGGATTACCCACGTTCATCATGATCTTCACGTCAACTGCCGGCATTTCGCCACGACGGACTTCTTCTACTTCGGTTTCCAGCAAGCCTTCATAAATACGGCCTTCGTCACCTTCTGCACAAGATACAGTCACCTCAGAACCATTGGCAAGCACTTCGGTGGCTTCACCACACCCAACAACTGCTGGAATACCCAATTCACGCGCAATAATCGCAGCGTGGCAAGTACGCCCGCCACGATTAGTCACAATGGCTGAAGCACGCTTCATGACGGGTTCCCAGTTAGGGTCGGTCATGTCGGTAACCAATACATCACCGGCTTCAACCTGGTCCATTTGGGCAATATCGTTAATGATACGAACCTTGCCAGAACCGATTTTTTGTCCAATCGCACGACCGGTAATTAAGACCTGGCCTGTTGCTTTCAGTTTGTAACGCTGCTGTACGTCATGTGCCCCCTGTTGTGATTTGACAGTTTCAGGGCGTGCTTGCAGGATATACAGCTTGCCATCAATACCGTCACGACCCCATTCAATGTCCATAGGACGTTGGTAGTGCCTTTCGATAATGACTGCATAACGGGCCAGTTCGATAACTTCATCATCGGTAAGGGAATAACGGTTTCTTTCTGAAACAGGCACATCAAGCGTTAACACGGCATTTTCACCGGGACGACGTTCGGAGTTGAATTCCATTTTGATTAATTTGGAACCAATGCGACGGCTAACGATAGGATATTTTCCAGATTCCAGTGTTGGCTTGAAGACATAGAACTCATCGGGGTTAACGGCACCCTGCACAACGGTTTCACCCAGACCGTAAGAAGAAGTGATGAACACAACGTCATCAAAACCGGATTCGGTATCCAGGGTAAACATAACACCTGCACTGCCTTTGTCTGAACGAACCATGCGCTGAATACCGGCAGACAGGGCCACTTCAGCGTGGGCATAGCCTTTATGTACGCGATAGGAAATGGCGCGATCGTTGTACAGTGATGCAAAAACGTGACGGATCTTGTCCAGAACGTCATCAATGCCAGCAACGTTCAGGAAGGTTTCCTGTTGGCCTGCAAATGAAGCATCGGGCAAATCTTCTGCTGTCGCTGAAGAACGAACGGCAAAAGAACCATTGCCATCAGCATCCAGTTTTGCATAAGATTCGCGAATCTGGTTTTCAAACTCTGGGGAGAATGGCTCGTCGATGATCCATTGGCGGATTTCGGAACCGGCTTCTGCCAATGCACGAACATCTTCCGGATTTAACGTGCTTAGACGATTGGCGATACGGGCATCAAGACCAGAAAGCTTGAGGAAATCGCGAAAAGCATCTGCGGTGGTTGCAAAACCGCCAGGCACACGAACACCGGCTGTAGACAGTTGACTAATCATTTCACCCAGTGAGGCATTTTTACCACCAACCGAGTCCACATCCGTCATGCGGAGATTTTCAAATGGAACAACATACGACATTAAAGTCACCCTTAAGATAAAAAAATGAAAGCTTATTTGTTTGAAAAACAACTAAATTCTTCAAACAAATAGGCCTTTACACGACAAGTTAATGATGTCGATTACAATCATGGACTGAATTGTACCGTTTTACGGTTTTTTTTGGGCGTTTTTTAGGCAATTACAATGCAACTTAATCAAAGAACTGTCTTCATTGTATCGGATAGCACCGGTATTACAGCAGAAACCTTTAGCCATTCAGTACTTTCCCAGTTCAGTAAGTCTTTTGAATTCCAGCAAATACGCGAGCCTTTTATCACTACCGCAGAAAAGGCCAAGGAGGTCGCAAAAAAAATCAACGAGCTTGCCGAACGTCAAAAAAACCCTCCGATTGTCTTCAGCACATTAGTTAAACAGGATATTCTTACCTATGTTAAAGAGTCCAATTGTGTGTTTCTGGACATCTTCGGCACCTGCGTAAGCCAGCTTGAATCCGCTTTGGATACCAAATCTGAACCCACCATTGGCATGTCGCATTTAAGCGCCAGCTCAGAAGCCTATCGCAACCGCATAGAGGCCATCAACTTCAGTCTGGCCCATGATGACGGTCAATTTATACACGGCCTCAAGGAAGCCGATGTAATTCTGGTTGGCGTTTCCCGTTGTGGTAAAACACCAACCAGCCTTTACCTTGCCATGCAATATGCCATCAAGGCCGCCAATTTTCCGTTAATTCCCGAAGACTTTGAGCGTGGAAGCCTGCCTAAGACATTGCAGCCTTTCCGCAACAAACTGTTCGGTTTATCCATTCAGCCCGACCGCCTGAGTGAAGTTCGCAATGAACGTCGACCCAACAGCCGCTATGCCACACTAGAGCAATGTTTGTACGAAGTGGCGGAAGCAGAAAGATTAATGCGTAGGGAAGGCATTGAATGGCTATCAACCACGACCAAGTCCATTGAAGAAATCTCCACCACTGTCTTGCAAATACTTGGGCTGAATAAATCCAGCTACTAAAAAAGACCCTTCTGTCACCTAAAAATATCTGTCCGTGATTATCATGTTCACGGACAGATATTTTTACCGGCTGTAATGACACAATTTTAATCGTGATAAAGGCACTGGCGCCGGTGTTCAAATAATACAATGCCTGCTGCCACGCCCACATTCAGCGACTCAACCAGATCTGTTTGAGGGATAAATACCAGATGGGTTGCCTTACTTAATAAGGCAGGATGCACGCCCTGCCCTTCATGGCCCATCAGCCATATACATTGTTCAGGCAAGCGGGTTTCATACAGGTTTAGCGCCTTATCCGACAAAGCAGTTGCCATGACCGGAATAGAAGCCTGGTTAATTAACCCGGATAAATCCTGTTGCTCGTATATGTTCAGGGAAAAATGCGCGCCTTGGGCACTACGCAAGACCTTGGATGACCAGGCAGAAACACAACCTTTTGACAAATATACATGACGAATACCGGCAGCGGCAGCAGAACGCAGAATCGTTCCTGCATTACCCGGGTCTTGTAATCTGTCCAGAAAAACTGAATTTTCGTTAATCGTTGCCGGCACCTCAGCGGCAGGTGTATTCACCAGGAAAAGAACTCCCTGGGGCGAATCAACCTGCGTCAAATTTCGAAATAGCTTATCGGGGACAACAATGCATTGATCCGCATTCAATAATTTAAACAATTGCCAAACTTCATCACTTGACGACTGTAACGCTGACACGCTTTCCTGCATATGTGTCTTTTCGTCATGAATGACTGCCCGCTGTCCAGAAGCATACGCTTGAGCACGTTCCAATACCGCAGCGTTAAAAACCGCTAGCAAGGGATCTGCAAAATGCTCAAGCCATGAATGGCAAAGATGGACACCTTCAATAAGGACCTGACCCTTGATTTTGCCCAGATGCGTTTTCAGCAATTGCTTGTACAGGGGGTTTTCTTTGGAGGAAATGGATTTCATACAAAAAATTATCCCGCATAAGCGGGATAATATCAAAGCCTAATATTTATGTTTCCAGATAGATTACAGAACCTGGAGCGTTGGCTTGCCGTTGAAATCAAGCCATTGCTTGTTTTCGTAGTCATACAGCTTGGTGGCCTTGGCTGTTTTGAAATACCATCTCCAGCTGAATTTCTGCACCACAATTCGCTCTGGCAGCATTTCTTCAAGACGTGACTGGGCAGCCTTCAACTTGTAAAGGGGAATGCTCATATCAACGTGATGGGCAGTATGCTCAAGGATATGATGCATGAGGGCACCAAAATGAAAGTTGAAGGTAAGATGCACGGTTGTGGAAACAAACGGCTGTGCTTTGGCCCATTCAACCTTGTTGTCATGCCAAACCACCTTGGTATGCGTATGCTGTACATACACCACCCATCCAATCATGTAAAACCAGAACATCAATGGTACAAACCAGGCAAAAAACAGCAGTGAAAGTATTGATTGATTTGTTTGAATGGCTGCAACGATGACAATAAGGGCCCAGGAAATGCCAAACACGCTAGATAGCAAACCGTCCCAAAAGAAGACTTTACGTTGTGTTCCCATGTACGCCTTGGTAGGAAACATCATGCGGTTCCACCAGATTTCAACAAGATAATAGATACCTGCGCCCCAACCGCTGCGATAGAATCGTTCCATCAACTGGCGCCCTTTGGACATGGCGGCAAACTCTTCCTGAGTATGAGGGCACCAGACAAAATCCATCCCTTTCAGATTGGTATATCCATGGTGCACAACATTATGGCCAACATCCCATAGGCTGTAGGGTGAGACTGACGGCAAAAATGCAATACGGCCCAACCATTTATTCAATTTCCGGTGTGGCGTTAGGCTTTGGTGGCAGGCGTCATGACCAATAATAAAAAGACGGCCAATGACAAAACCGCAAACCAGGGCGCAAATTAACTTTGCCCACCATGGTTCAAAAATAATCGCCCCTGCAATTAGTGCAAAAAACAAGGCAATATCAATAGTCATCAGAACAAGAGCACGAAGCGTATTTTTTTCTGATAATGGTGTTAACCAGCTCCGAATAATTTTACGATGAGGCAGTTCATTACTCGGTGGAATTGGCGTTAAAGGTGTGGTCATAAATAATATCTATCTAATAACAAAAGGCTGTAATTCTTTACAATGAAAGCAAATAATTGTACTTCCTTTTTAATGCAAATCAATTTCAAAACTTAAAATTAGCTTAATTAATAGAAAAAAGTAATAAAAACAGGTGCTTTTAAACCAATACTTTTCTTACAGGGGCAAAACTTCTTCTATGTTCAGGACATGCCCCATGCAAACGCAAGCGTTCAAGATGAAGTGCCGTGCCATATCCTTTATGCTGATCAAAACCGTATGCGGGATATTGTTCATGCATCGCTTTTAATGAGGCATCACGTGCCGTTTTGGCCAGGATAGAGGCGGCAGAAATACAAGATTCAAGGGCATCTCCTTTAATAATAGCCCTGCATGCCATTGGCATATCAGCAGGTACTCTATTGCCATCGATAAGCACTAAACCAGGTGACACGGATAAACCTAAACACGCCCTTTTCATGGCCAGCATAGTTGCTTGCAATATATTAATATTATCAATTTCTTCCACACTGGCACAGGCAATTGACCAAGATAGCGCGTTTTCCCTGATTTCCAGGGCAAGTTGGTCACGCTTTTTTTCTGATAGTTTTTTTGAATCCATTAGACCGTTTATGGGTTTTAATGGATCAAGTATGACGGCAGCCGCATACACCGAACCGGCCAATGGCCCCCTGCCGGCTTCGTCTATCCCCGCGACTAACAAACCGGTGTCGTCGCTTCCAAATAAATCAAGATTAATACTCATGGTGTTACGCGGGTGATTGCGCTGCACTTAAAATAGCATCAGCGGCAAGGCGGGCCGTATCCTGCCTTAAAGTCTCATGAAGAAGTGAGAACTTTTGTTGAATTTCCTGAATATAAGCAGTATTTTCAAGGGCATTGATACAGGCGGCAGCCAGATTTTCGGGGGTTGCCTCATCTTGAAGGATTTCAGGTACGGCAAACTCTTTTAATAAGATATTTGGCAATCCCACCCAAGGCACATAGGGCTTAAGCTGACCCGATTTCCACTCCATCAGTTTTTTCATCAAAGGAGAAATCACATAGGAAATAACCATGGGTTTTTTGAATAACGCGGTTTCAAGTGAGGCAGTGCCACTAGCCACCAACGCGGCATCACAGGCCTCCATGACATCCCAGGCAATAGGACGTCCAGTATCTGTGGCAGCAAAGGTTTTCAGGTTATTAACTGGGATATCAGCAAGAATCTCATCAAAATCTTTTTGTCTTTTTTCGTTTACGATGGGAACGATAAACTGCAAACCTGGGTCGTGCTTTTGCAATTGCTGTGCAGTTTTCAAAAACCGGGGTGCCAGGAGCTTAACTTCAGAAGCTCTGCTTCCGGGTAAAATCGCCAAAATTCGAGCATTTGGATTCAGGGCAAGACGAAGTCTTGCTGCCTGCATATCTGGTTTAACAGGAATCTGGCTGGCCAAAGGGTGACCAACAAAGGTCACTGGAATGCCTTCCTTACGGTATATATCCACTTCAAAAGGAAACAGAACCAGCATATGGGATACTGCTTTCTTGATGGCATGAATACGTTCATACCGCCATGCCCAAATAGACGGCCCCACAAAGTGAACGGTAGGAATCCCTTTTTCACGCAGTTTTTGCTCTAGGCGCAAATTGAAATCGGGGGCATCCACCCCCACAAATACATCAGGTTTGTGGGCGATTAAATTATTTTTAAGGCTGGTATAAGTTCTGATTAAAGAAGGTAGTTGCTTAATCGCATCGGCATAGCCAAAAACACTTAATTTATCCATGGGGTGTTGGATCTCCATCCCCCGTGAGAGCATGTTCGGCCCACCTATACCCGTAAAATGAACGTCTGGCTGAGCTTGCTTGATACCATCAATAATTCTCGAGGCCAGCAGGTCACCGGAAGGCTCACCGGCAACCATCGCAATATCCAGACCCATTAACGGCCTATCCCGCGAGAATGATCCTGGAAGAAATCCACAAACGATTGAAGTACTGAACGGGTATCAGGGTGCTGCTCCTGATATTGTTTGATCTCTTCTAGCGCTTGCTCAATAGACAGCCTACGCATATAAACTATTTTATAGGCTTCTTTAATGGCAGAAATCTGTTCAGGAGAAAAACCACGGCGCTTGAGTCCCTCTGAGTTAATGCCAGCGGGGCGGTAGGGTTGACCGGCACCCAGCACATAAGGAGGAATATCCTGGCGAATGGCGCTCATGCCCCCCGTCATGGAGTGTTCACCGATACGGATGAACTGATGTGCTGCCGTTCCACCACCCACAATGGCCCAATCACCAATATGAATATGTCCAGCCAATTGCACCGCGTTGGCGATAATAGTGTGGCTGCCTATTTGGCAATCGTGTGCTATGTGCACATAAGCCATAATCCAGTTATCATTACCTATGCGGGTTGTGCCTACATCTTGCACAGTACCGGTATTGATAGTGACATATTCACGAACGGTATTGTTATCGCCAATTTCAAGCCTGGTGGGCTCACCACCATATTTCTTGTCCTGGGGCATGCCGCCAATAGAGGCGAAACGGTAGAAATTGTTGTTTTTACCAATCGTGGTACATCCATCAATAATACAATGGGCACCAACCGTTGTCCCTTCATCGATACGAACATCTTTATGGACAATCGCGTAAGGACCAACAATAACGCTGGGATGGAGCTCGGCTCCTTCATAAACAATTGCTGTTGGATGGATGTTGTTTGACATTATCAGCCTAAATCCCTAATTGCACACATAATTTTTGCTTCAGCAACAACTTCGCCATCGACAACGGCCTTGGCCTTGTATTTGCAAATAACCTTGCTGATGCGCTCTGCTTCGGCGTGCAACATTAACTGGTCACCAGGAACAACCGGTTTGCGAAAACGGGCTCCATCAACCCCTACCAGGTAATAAGCCGTTTTTGAACTGTCGAGCATGGTTCCATCTTCATTTGAAAATGAAAAAATTGCTGCAGCCTGAGCCAATGCTTCAATAATAAGCACTCCAGGCATAACTGGCAAGTGTGGGAAATGACCTTGAAAAAAGGGTTCATTAATAGTTACGTTTTTGACAGCAACAATACTTTTTCCTGGAACCATTTCAAGGACACGATCCACCAGCAGCATAGGATAACGATGAGGGATGCGATCCATAATGCCTTGAATATCGATTACCATAAATTTTCCTGTTATTTATATTTAAAAACTTGTCAACCAAACCGGGCATGTAAAGAAACAGCCGGTTTGATCCGATTGAATTATTTTTTTTCCAATTGTTGAATACGTCTTCTGAGCTGAGCGAGTTGCTGAAGAACAGCCGCATTTTTTTGCCAGACACCATGTGGTGCAATGGGGAAGACCCCTGTGTAACGGCCCGGCTCCAGAATGTCCGAAGTGACCGCTGACCCACCCGAGACATGCACGTCATTACCAATAGTAATGTGCCCTGAAACCATGCCCGCGCCAGCAACGGTACAACGGGTTCCTATGTTTGTAGAGCCTGCAATACCAACACAAGCAGCCATTGCAGTATGGTCTCCGACCCTGACGTTATGCCCAATCATGATCTGGTTATCCAGTTTGACGCCATTGCCAATTACTGTATCTTCAATGGCCCCTCTGTCTACCGTAGTGCAAGCACCAATTTCAACATCATTGCCAAGAATGACCCTGCCAAGTTGGGAAATTTTACACCAGGCACCTTTTTCATGCGTGTTGTCAGGTGCAAAACCAAACCCGTCAGCGCCAATAACCGAGCCACTATGCAAAATACAGCGCTCACCAATAATCACATCATGATAGATGGTTACGTTCGCGTACAAAATGCTGTTTCTGCCAATAACCGAATTTGTGCCAATAACACATGAGGCGCCAATAATGCTACCCGCTGCAATTTTGACATTGGACTCAATAACAGCTAAGGCACCAATAGATACACCGTCTTCAATAATAGCATCCGGGGCAACGATAGCCGAGGGATGTACCTGTTTAGGTATGGCATTTAGCCTGAAACGGTCAAACCATTGTGCAATTCGTGCATACAGCAGATAGGGATTTTCACAGACCACCATTGCGAATGGAACAGAATCAGGCAAATGATCAACCGCTTTTTGAGGAAGAATAACGGCAGCTGCTTCAGTATTTAACAAATGTGGAAAAAATTTTGCATTTGAAAGGAAACTGATTTCAGTTTTTCCTGCATTATTCAAGGAACCCAAACCATAAATAGATGGCAAGGGTTGATTTGAACTGTTTTTTATCTGCCAATTCAGTCCTTGCGTATCAACCTGCTCAAGCAACTTGTCCAACGTCACTGCCTGATCTGGATTTAATACGATTGCCATACTTATTTTTTATCCAATGCTTGAATTACTGTATCGGTAATGTCGATTCGTGCACTTACTGTGACGGCATCCTGAACAATAAGATCATAGTTGTCTTTTTCAGCAATTTCACGAATGGCCGCATTGGCTTTATCTACAATACCAGAGAAGGCTTCATTGCGACGACGGTTGAAATCTTCTTGGAACTCACGACGTTTACGCTGAAGATCAGTGTCAAGATCAGCCAGTTCACGCTGTGCTTTAGTACGATCTGCATCGCTCATGACAGGTGCGTTTTTCTCAAAATCCTCTGCCTTGCTGCGTAGCGTGTTGGCCAGTTTTTGCAATTCATCATCCCTTTTCTTGAATTCAGTTTCAATTTTTTCCTGGGCTTCTTTTGCAGGAGCTGAATCACGAAGGATCTTCTCAGTATTTACAAATCCGATTTTTAATGGGCTATTGCTAGAGACTTCTGCGGCAGCTTCAGTTTTCTTTTCTGCTCCTTCGGTCGCTTTTTTTGCTTGCGCGAATACAGTCGGTGCTGTTAATGATAGACCGATTACTGATGTTGCAAGCAACAGACCGACTTTACGTTTACCGAAAGTATTTTTTACCAAACTTGAACTCATGAAAATAACCTTATAATAAAAAAGGAATTATATAAAAATTTGTTCGTCAGAACTGTTTCAAAAAAAGCCTGACGATTAAATACCTGTTAAAGTTTGTGTACAACCTTAGAATGCAGTACCAATCTGGAACTGGAAAGATTCTTTATTGTCACCCGGTTTTGCACTAATTGGGCGAGCATATGAAATTTGCAATGGCCCCAAAGGTGACTGCCATGACAAGCCGACACCGGCTGAATAACGCCAACCACACGGCTTATCTACCAGGCCACCATTATTTGCATTACCGTTAGTACATGTGGTTTTGCCTGAAACACCCACTTTACCGGCATCAGCAAATAAAAACCAACGTAAAGTACGGTCATTTTGTGTGCCTGGGAAAGGCAGATATAACTGCAAATTGGCAATAACCCGGGTAGAGCCACCAAGATAATCGCCCGATACCAGATCGCGTGGACCCAAGGAAGCTCCCTCGTAACCACGGACGGAACCAATACCGCCGGCATATAGGTTTTTAATAACCGGGAAAGGCTTCTTGCTGTCAAAACTTTTACCGTAATCGGCACCAAGATTGAAAGCAAGCGTATAGTCTTTACCCAAAGGCAAATAGTATTGTTGCTGGGCACTAAGCATATAGTACTTCAGATCACCCACGCCTGCCGTTGCCATAAGCGATGTATAGTAACCTTTGGTTGGCGCAAGTGCACTATCACGAGTATCTTTGGCCCACCCAAGGTTAAACAGAAATACATTGGTGGATTCACCATAAATATCCACAAAGTCACGATAAGCTTGGGGAACCGTGTAACCTGAATCTACATCAGGCAATTCGATCTTGTTGTTTTCAAAGGTCAAGCCCATGAAAATACGATCATTTTCAGAAATAGGTACCCCAAAATTCATACCAAAACCAATGGAACGCGTACGATAGTTATCCTCGTCCTGGTCTACGTTTGAGTTATAAGGTCTGTCGATACGATAATACAGAGAAGTGGTACGGCTGATACCGCTGGATGTCCAGTATGGGTCTGTATGGGTAATGACGGCGGCACGGTTTCGTTTGCTGGTGTTAACCTGCAAGCCTAAATCGGTACCACTACCGAAAATATTTTCCTGGCTGATCCCACCGGTAAATGAAAGTTTATCGGTAGAGCCATAACCTACACCAAGGTTAATCATGCCGGTTGGCTTTTCCTTGACGTCAACAATGATATCTACCTGGTCATCGGTTCCTGGCACAGGAGCCTGGCTAACCTGCACATCATTAAAATATCCCAAACGATCTACACGCTCTTGTGATGTTGCCAATTGACCGGCATCATACCAGGCAGCTTCTTGCTGACGCATTTCACGACGAATAACCTGGTCACGCGTACGGACGTTGCCACCAATATCAATGCGGCGCACATAAACTCGCTTGCCTGGATCAACAAAGAAAGTCAGGTCTGCTTCGGTTGTACTGGGAACAGTAACCGGATTTGGCGTTACCGTTGCGAATGCATAACCCAGTTCACCCAGACGGGTTTTAATGGCCGCTACCGTATCACGCGCTTTTGATGCATTAAAAACTTCACCGGGTTGTGAAACGACCAATGATTCAAGCTCTGTGTTCAAGTCCAGGAGATCGCCAGCAAGTTGAACTTTACGCAAGGTGTAAGGTTCACCTTCACTTACCGTCATGTTAATGGAGATATCTTCCCGATTGGGTGAAATGGTGACTTGTGGTGGCTCCATGGAAAAATCAAGGTAACCACGGTCAAGATAAAAACCCTTGATGGTTTCTGTATCCTGCTCAAGTTTTTCTCGTGAGTATTTGTGTGTGCCTGTATACCAGGTCATATAACCAGGTGTGGTAAGGCTTAATTCATCAAGAAGTTCACCTTCTGAAAATGCTTTATTACCGACGATATTGATATCTTTAATACGGGAGGAAACACCCTCGTCAACCGTAAAACTGATGCCCACCCGATTATTTGGCAATGGTGTAAGGGTTGAACTGACATCGACGCCGTAATGTCCCTTGACAACATATTGCTGACGGATTTCTGTGGTTGCGCGATCCAGGAGAGCGGGGTCAAGTGCCCTGCCGGTACCAAATCCAACTTCTGACAATGCCTTGGTAATTGCCTTGTTGTCGAAAGCACGCATTCCTTCAAAGGTAATGGAAGTAATGAGTGGGCGCTCTACGACGTTAATCTGGACAATATTGTTAGCCGTATTGATCTTAACATCATTAAAAAGGCCGGTTGCATACAGGCGACGAATGACATCTGAGGCCTGTTCTTCGGTAAATGTGTTACCAACCTGTACGGGCATGTAACTGAATACCATTGAAGGCTCTGTACTTTCCAGGCCTGTAACCTGAATATCCTTGATGACAAAGGGAGAGAAAGCAAATACTGCCTGCGGTATCAATAGTGTAGCGATAAGTGACGGAATCGCTTTTTTTCTTATATATGTCATCGGACGAAAAGACATTAGGACTATCCTTGATTAATATTCAGTTAGAACATAACATGCGATTGTAAGGCAGAAATTCCTTATTTGCCAGTAAAAACCCGTTCTTTACAGCATCAAAATACTTATAAAATACGTGTAATATCATTTACAAATGCAAATATCATTAAAAACAGCAATAATGAATATCCGACCATCAGGCTTTTTTCCTGAATCTGTTCGGATAGGGCTTTTTTTCGAACCATCTCAATAATGCAAAAAACCATTTGGCCACCATCAAGCCCGGGAATTGGAAGCAGATTCAAGACTCCAATACTAACCGTAATAAGTGCAATGAATTCTATGAATTTATCAAATCCGACCTGGGCAGATTGACCGGCATAATCGGCAATGGCAATCGGACCACTGATGTTTTTCCATGACAGCTGCCCGGTAACCATCTTGGCAAACATTTTCAAGGAGAACCAAGCGGTATCAAAGGTTTGTACGGTAGCCAGGTAAACACTCTCAAAAATGCCATAACGTACGGTAAGCGTGGGGTATTGGCCAGAAAAAGCAACCCCTATTTTACCCACTGTTTTATTATTTTCGTTAAGTTCAGCCCGTGGCGTAACGTTAAGTGACAATTCGGTGTTATCCCTTAAAATTAGCAATGGCAGGGTTTTATCGGGGCTGTCCTGTATAAGCTTAATCAACCCGGTTATGGTTATGTCCTCATGGGGGCCTGCCCGTAAAACCAGATCTCCATCCCTAAAACCAGCCTGCTCACCAGCCCCGCCGTCAAGGACATTGGCCACACGAGGTTTGGGCGCCATTAATGCTAAACCAGCCTGCCCCATTAAATCAATACCCTCAAGTGTACCCGTTACTTTAGGGAACTGTATGGTTGCGCCACGCGTTGCGCCATTCTCGGCCTGAAGCATCAACGTGGTTTCGGCGCCAGTGGCAAGTGGCTCCAGCAAGGCCAAACGGGCTTCAGCCCATCCCTGCACGTCAACACCATCAACAGCAAGCACTTTTTCCCCACCTTCTACACCAGCCTTGTATGCAGCGGTATCAGACGCTGGCTGGGCAAGGTACGGCACAGGTTCTGTCGTGCCACTTATTTTCATTCCGGAATAAATGATAATGGCGAGCAAAAAGCTAAAAAAAGGGCCCGCAGCAAATATGACAAATCGCTGCCAGGCTGTTTTTTGACTGATAGCCCTGGCCGCTTCGCGGGCATTGGCACCCACAGGCGGCTCTGCAAGCGGCTTGACATACCCCCCTAAGGGCAAGGCCGATACTACCCATTCAGTACCGTGCCTATCTGTTTTGCTGAAAAGAATTTTGCCAAAGCCAAGCGAAAAACGCTCTACCCTTACGTTGTAAAAACGAGCAGCAAGATAATGCCCCAGTTCATGGAATACGACCACAATGCTGATGGTAATGATAAAGAAAAGCAGATTAAAAAGCATTAAAATCCCTAAGCTGGTCAATGGGTATTATTTAACAGTTCACTGGTATAGCTTCTGGTCAAAGCATCAAGTTCGAAGACATCATCTATATGACACAATGAACCCTTGACAGTTCCGGCAAATCCATCAAGCATTTTCTCAATAGTAACGGCGATATCAGTAAATTTTATTTTGTTTTTCAGGAAATAATCAACCGCCACTTCATTGGAGGCATTAAGCACCACACAATCTGACTGGCTGGATTTTAGGGCATCAAAAGCAAGCTTCAAACAAGGGAAACGCTTATAATCGGGTAATTCAAAATTAAGTTGCAACAATCTGGACAAATCAAAACTTTCGGTATTGCTTTCAATCCTATCAGGGTACCCCAGCGCATAGGAGATAGGAATACGCATATCCGGATTACCCAATTGTGCCAACAGTGACCCGTCAATATACTCAACCATGGAATGAATCGTGCTTTCAGGATGAACCAGAACATCTATTTTAGAGGCATCAACATCGAACATCCATTTGGCTTCGATCACCTCAAGACCTTTATTCAACATCGTCGCTGAATCAATGGATATTTTTCTTCCCATTGACCAATTGGGATGCTTGCACGCCTGCTCTGGGGTTACCGCAGAAAGACTGGCAGGATCAATATTACGGAAAGGCCCACCCGAAGCCGTAAGAACAAGGCGCCTTACCTGAGAATTGTACTTGCCACCAGGCAAACATTGAAAAATAGCATTATGCTCGCTATCAATCGGTAACAAAGTAGCATTGTTTTTTCTAACCGTTTCCATAAACAAGGAACCTGCAGCAACCAGCGCTTCTTTATTGGCCAGCAAAATTCGCTTACCTGCCTGCGCTGCCGCAAAAGCAGATGGCAAACCGGCGGTTCCTACAATAGCGGCAACTACCGTATCAGCCTTAGGGTCGCGGGCGGTATCGCACAAGCCTTTTGAGCCAACACGGATTTCAGGAATGGTTATTTCTGCCGGCCAAAATTCCCGGAATGTTTTTTCAGCAGCCTCATCAGGAACAATAACAACCTTAGGATGATGAACCAGGGAAAGCTCAAGCAGTTTGCGAATACGGCTATGCGCACTAAGTGCATAGACGGAAAAACGGCCTGCATGTTTGCGAATTACATCTAACGTGCTATCACCGATAGAACCGGTGGCACCAAATATCGCTATGTTTTGCATAATAAATTAATGAATAAGTAAATACCAGATCAGCATCGCAATCGGACTGACCGACAATACTGAGTCCAGCCGATCCCAGGCACCGCCATGGCCAGGTAATAAATTACTGGAATCTTTGAAACCCGCCCGACGCTTCATCAGCGACTCGTACAGATCTCCAAAAATAGAATATACAGCCAGCAGAAACCCCACTGCGGGTACCAGTAAAAGAGAAGACTGCTGCAGCATGAAATGGGAAAAACTGTTTTCTATGAATGCACTGGCTACCATCCAGACCATTGAGACAAAAATACCGCATAAGGCACCCGAGCGGGTTTTTCCCGGGCTGATTTTAGGTGCCAGTTTTGCACCACCAAAATATTTACCACCAAAATAGGCAAAAATATCGGCACACCAGATAAGAATCAGATAAGAGAAAACAAACCAGGCACCATGAATTACATACATAGTAATAATGGCATACCACGTTGCTACAATGGTGATAAAACCAAATAAGGCATGTAAGAAATTCTGTCCGGCCAGATCCAGTCGTGCCCGATAAAGAACAACCGGGATGATCAGCAGCCAGACAAGCGCACTAATCACAACAAAAAACAGCCCCACCCCATTGAAAACTGAAAGATACGGTGTGCCAGCGGCTATCATTTCAGGAAGCAAAACGGAACCGGTTAAAAATAGCACAAGCAGAATGACGGCTCCTACATATTCAAGGCCTTTGCCACGACTTGCTTTTGGCAAGACGAGTCGCAACCACTCCCAAAACGCAGTAGCAGCAGCAATGCTGACAAAACAGTTAAAATATAGCGGGTTAGGCATTGAAACAGCGGCGATCAGAACCACCAAAAGAATAATGGCCGTTATGACTCTTTGGCCGAGCATATGTGCCCCCTTGTTATTTTATTTTAAGCTGGGCGCTGGTGCGCCCGAAGCGGCGCTCACGGCCCCGGTACCACTCAAAAGCCAACTCCAATTCTTTTTCCTTGAAGTCTGGCCAATAAGTATTGGTAAAATAAAGTTCCGTGTATGCCAACTGCCAAATCAGAAAATTTGAAATACGGCTTTCACCGCCTGTTCTTATGAACAGATCTGGCTCGGGTGCCCAGGACATGGCAAGATAGCTGTTAAGCAATGACTCATTGATTAACTCTGGAGATTGACCTACCTGTGGATTGTCTGCCACAAGACGTTTCATTGCCTGCAAGATATCCCAACGACCCCCATAATTGGCCGCAATTGTCAGGGTCATTTTGGTATTGGCGCTGGTTTTTTCTTGTGACTGAAGAATAAGCTGTTGCAGTTTTGGCTCAAATTGAGATAAATCACCCACAATCCTAAGGCGAATTCCATTTTCATTCAGACGCTTGACTTCCCGCTCTAACGTGCGAATAAAAAGCCGCATGAGCAAAGAAACCTCATCTTTGGGGCGACGCCAGTTTTCTGAACTGAATGCAAACAAGGTCAGGTAACTGACGCCGCTTCTGGCACAGTGCTCGACGACTTTACGTACTGCTTGCACACCACGGATATGCCCTGCTGTTCGAGGCATTTTTCGGTTGGTTGCCCAACGACCATTGCCATCCATAATAATGGCAATATGTGTTGGCACCTCGTGGGTTTCCGGGATATTAAGTGTCGAACTTTGAATCATTGGCAGGTTTCAATAAATGTAAATATAATAAGCCAACGCTTAAACTTTCATGATTTCGGCTTCTTTTTGAGAAACCAGGGCATCAATTTCAGAAACGAATTTATCGGTCATTTTCTGGATATCATCCTGGCCGCGACGCTCATCGTCTTCGGATATTTCTTTGTCCTTGACCAATTTTTTGAATGTATCATTGGCATCCCGACGCAGATTACGTATGGCAATTTTAGCATCTTCACCTTCGTTTTTAACCACTTTGGTTAGATCACGTCGACGCTCTTCCGTTAAAGCTGGCATAGGGACACGTAAAAGCTCACCAAACGCAACAGGATTCAGGCCTAGATCAGATTCACGAATTGCCTTTTCCAGAGGTGCAGCCATTTGCTTTTCCCATGGCTGCACACTAAGCGTGCGGGCATCAAGTACATTCACGGCAGCAACCTGGCTGACAGGAACCATTGAACCATAATAATCTACCTGAACATGATCAAGCAATGCAGCGGTAGCGCGACCGGTACGAATTTTTGATAAATTGTTTTTCAGCGTTTCAATGGATTTATTCATCCTGGTTTCAGCTGATTTTTTTACTTCTGAAATACTCATTGCATATCCTTTATACGTGAACTAACGTGCCTTCATCTTCACCACAAACGGCTCTTTTAAGAGCACCAGGCTTGTTAATTGAAAAAACCATGATTGGAAGTTTCTGGTCACGACACAAGGCAAATGCCGTTGCATCCATGACTTCAAGTCGACGTGAAATTGCTTCATCAAAACTGATGCGGGAATACTTTGTGGCGGTAGGATCTTTATTAGGGTCTGCAGAATAAATGCCATCCACTTTTGTGGCTTTCATGACAATTTCAACGCCCATTTCAGCACCACGCAATGCCGCGGCAGTATCGGTGGTAAAAAACGGATTACCGGTGCCAGCAGCAAAGATAACTACTTTTTTCTCTTCAAGGTAACGCAATGCCTTGGGTCGAATATAAGGTTCAACCACCTGATCGATATTCAAGGCGGATTGTACCCGCGCAACAACACCATGATTTTTAAGCGCATCTTGCAGTGCCAGGGCATTCATTACCGTGGCCATCATACCCATATAGTCTGCAGTTGCCCTGTCCATGCCTTGTGCACCGGGTGCCACACCGCGGAAAATATTACCCCCGCCGATGACAATAGAAAGCTCTATACCCAATTTTGCAACTTCAGCAATTTCTTCTGTCATGCGTATAATCGTTGCTCGATTGATACCATACGCATCTTCGCCCATTAAGGCTTCACCAGAAAGCTTTAAAAGAACGCGTTTAAATTTATTGCCACTCATGCCAAGGCATCCTTAAAAAAATTAACATGCTATTGTAACAAGTCCAGAGTAAGACTTTTGCAGTTTTCAAAAATAATCCCCTTTAAAGGGGATTATTTTCATCAGGCGAAAATGCTTGAATTAGTTGCCGGTAGCGGCAGCCACTTCAGCAGCAAAATCACTGACTTGCTTCTCAATACCTTCACCAACTACAAACATGGCAAAACTGGAGATAGAGGCTTTTTTCTCTTTCAGCATTTGCTCAACAGTTTGCTTGTCATTTTTAACAAATGGCTGGGTCAGCAAGGTAACTTCCTTGAGGAATTTGGCAACAGAACCATCGACCATTTTAGTAACGATATCTGCAGGCTTACCAGATTCTGACGCTTTTTGCTCAGCAACAGAACGCTCTCTTTCGATTTCTTCGGCAGGAACACCGTTCGCATCGATAGCTTTGGGCTTAGTTGCGGCAATGTGCATAGCCAGATCTTTACCCACTTCTTGATCACCAGAGAACTCAACCAATACACCAATACGGCCACCGTGAACATAGCTGGCCAACAAGTTTTCGGTTTCAATGCGTTGGAATCGACGAATAGACATGTTTTCGCCAATTTTACCAATCAGGGCAGAGCGTGTTGACTCTACGGTACCTTCAGCATATGGCAAGGCAGACAGCGCCTCAACGTCGGCAGGATTTTGTTTGGCAATCAGCTCAGCCATTTGGTTGACGAAGTTAATGAAATCGTCATTTTTTGCAACGAAATCAGTTTCGCAGTTGATTTCAACCACGGCACCGGTCTTGCTATCTTCAGCAATGTACAGACCAACCAGGCCTTCAGCTGTAACACGTGAAGCGGCCTTGCTGGCTTTACTACCCAATTTGACACGCAAAATTTCTTCAGCACGAGCCATGTCGCCATCAGCTTCAGTAAGTGCTTTTTTGCACTCCATCATGGGCGCATCTGTTTTCTCGCGCAGTTCCTTTACCATCGCAGCAGTAATCGCAGCCATTTTTACTCCAGTATTTTTAAAGTCGCCCCGACTGGGCGGGGCGAATTGAATTTACAAATATAATTGATCAGCCTTGCGGGATCAATTGACAACATACCCGATTTTCATGACAAATGAATATTAGGCAAGATGCTGTCATATTAGTTGTTGTCGTCTTCCTGAACTTCTTCAACAAACTCTTCTTCGACCTCTACAATGGTCTCAACAAGACCATTCAGGCTTTGCTCACGACCCTCAAGGGCAGCGTCAGCCACGCCTTTTGCATAAAGGGCGATTGCTTTTGCAGAGTCATCGTTACCAGGAATAACGTAGTCGATACCCTCAGGTGAGTGGTTGGTATCAACAATTGCAACAACTGGAATACCCAGTGTGCGAGCTTCCTGGATAGCAATTTTGTGGTAGCCAACGTCAATAACGAACAATACATCGGGAAGGGTGTTCATATCCTTGATACCGCCGATGGATTTATTCAGCTTTTCAAGTTCGCGATCGAACATCAGGGCCTCTTTCTTACTCATGCGCTCGGTGCTGCCATCAGCAATAGCGGCTTCCATTTCTTTCAGACGCTTGATAGAGCTTTTAACCGTTTTGAAGTTGGTCATCATTCCACCCAACCAACGGCTGTCAACATAAGGCATGCCTGCGCGTGAGGCTTCAGCTGCAATCGTTTCACGAGCAGCACGCTTTGTACCAACAAACAGGACTTTACCACCACGGGCTGCTGTCTGGCGAACAAATTTCATTGCTTCCAGGTAGTTACCTACGGTTTTTTCCAGATTGATGATGTGAATTTTATTACGGCTACCGAAAATGTACTGAGACATTTTGGGATTCCAGTAACGGGTTTGGTGACCAAAGTGTACACCTGCTTCTAGCATTTCACGCATTAATGACATGATACAAAACTCCAAAGGGTTAGTTCCTGTGTATTTTTAGCATTGATTTATCTTTTAAAATCAACACCCTAGGAAAAAATACACGCGATTTACTGCTTAATCTAAAATAAAAATAAGTGGTACAATCTATATTTTTACCACTCCCTTACCCGGAAATTTCAGGTAAGCTCACCATTCTACTATCTTTTTTATAATTTACTCAAGTAGTTATGCCAATTTTAACAAATCAAAATGACATCAACCAAATGAGGGACGCCTGCCAAACCGCCGCCTCTGTATTGGATTATATTGCACCTTTCGTTAAGGCAGGTGTAACAACCGGTGAAATTGACCGTCTGTGCCTGGCTTACATGACTGATGTCCTCAAAGTCAAATCCGCCACCATCGGTTACGCACCCCCGGGTCACCCCCCTTACCCCGGCAGTGTTTGCATATCGGTCAACCATGTGATTTGCCATGGCATACCCGGCGATAAGAAACTCAAGAATGGCGATATCCTTAATATCGATGTCACAATTATTAAAAACGGCTGGTATGGGGATACTAGCCGCATGTTTCATGTGGGTCCTCTCTCTATTCTGGCAAAACGCCTTATCGAAAATACCTATGAGTGCATGTGGCTGGGTATTCAGCAAGTCAAACCTGGTGCAACAATTGGCGATATTGGCCATGCCATTCAAAAGCATGCCGAGTCCAACGGTTTTTCAGTCGTTCGTGAATATTGCGGTCATGGTGTGGGGCGTAATTTCCATGAGGAACCCCAGGTTTTGCATTTTGGCAAACCCGGAGAAGGCGAAAAGCTGGAAAAAGGCATGGTCTTTACCATAGAACCCATGATCAATGCAGGCCGTAAAGAATCACGTCTCTTAGCCGACCAATGGACGGTAGTTACCCGCGATCATAGTCTTTCAGCTCAATGGGAACATACCCTTATCGTTACTGACAACGGCTACGAAGTCCTTACCACCTCTCCCGGCATGCCATCACCATCGACTTTTATCAAACAGTAAAAAATGAGCATTCCCAGCAAAGCACTACTTGTCAAACAACAGCTTAACGAACAGCAAAAGCATTTATTCAGTTTATACAAGCAACAAAAAATAAGACCGGATACTTTGCTGGTATCGCTACGCAAAATCATAGATCAGGCCTTAAAAAATCTTGTCGAATTCCACCCGCTCCCCCAAAATGCAGCCCTATGCGCCGTAGGCGGTTATGGACGCGGAGAACTATACCCGTTTTCCGATATTGACATCCTGATCCTCCTTAAACAAGACCCGGCACCAAAAGAAAAAATCCAGCTTGAATCTTTTGTTGCCATGCTATGGGACCTCGGTCTTGAAATCGGCCATAGCGTCCGAACGATTGATCAATGCCTTGAAACCGCCAAAACAGACATCACCATAGAAACCTCTCTATTGGAATTGCGTTTTGTACTGGGCAACCGAAAACTGGCACTTGAACTGGACAGTCAATTTCATGCCACCCTTAATCCACGCGAATTTTTCCTGGCTAAAAAACTCGAATTGCAACAACGCCATGCCCGTTTCAGCGACACCCCCTATTCGCTTGAACCAAATTGTAAAGAGTCTCCGGGTGGCCACAGAGACATGCAACAAATACACTGGCTCGCAAAGGCTGCCGGAATGGGAACAAGTTGGCGCAATCTGGTCATGGCAGGCCTAATGACTGATGATGAATCCAGCAAACTAAAAAAAGCCGAACAGGAATTCAAGCGACTACGCATTGAACTTCATTTACTGGCCAATAAACGCGATGATCGCCTGCTGTTTCATACACAACCCATATTGGCGGAAACTTATAAAATAAAACCCCAAGGCAGCAAGCGGCCCAGTGAGGTGCTCATGCAGCGGTATTACAACTCGGCACGCGTTGTTTACCAACTCACCCAATTCATGATGCAAAATTTTCAGGATTATTTCTTTCCTGCCACCAACTTAATGACAGCCGATATTGATGAGGATTTTTGCAGCGTTCAGCAAAGGCTGGACATCAAGGCTGATGACGCCTTTGAGCGCAAACCCCAGCTATTGTTAAAGTCATTTCTGGTTATGCAACAGCACCCTGAATTAACTGACATGACCGTTCGAACACAACGTGCCATCTGGAGTTCACGTTTCCGGATAGACGCCCAGTTCAGGCGCAACCCGGTTAACCGTCGCCTGTTTTTGCAAATCCTGCAATCTCCCACCGGTATTGTTCATAACCTGCGACGCATGACCATGCTTAATGTGCTACCCATGTACATCCCGGCATTCAAAAATGTCGTTGGCCAGATGCAACATGACTTATTTCACGTCTACACCGTAGATCAGCACACCTTGATGGTCATTCGCAACCTGCGACGTTTCACCATGCCTGAACACGCCCGCGAATACCCCATGGCCAGCCACCTGATTGCTTCTTTTGAAAAACACTGGTTGCTGTATGTGGCTGCCCTGTTTCACGATATAGCAAAAGGACGCGGCGGCGATCACTCCGAACTGGGTGCGCATGAAGCGCGGAAATTTGCCAAAGATCACAAGCTTGAGCCAGAAGACGCCAGCCTGGTTGAGTTCCTGGTCGAAAACCATCTTGTCATGTCCAAGGTTGCCCAAAAGCAGGATTTATCAGACCCGCAAGTTATCCAGAATTTCGTCGACCTGGTAAAAACAGAGCGCTGCTTGAGCGCCCTCTACCTGCTTACCGTGGCAGACATCCGGGGTACCAGCCCTAAAGTCTGGAGTGCCTGGAAAGGCAAGCTACTTGAGGATCTGTACAATCATGCGCTGGCTGCACTGGGAGGGGCGCAACTGGATCGCAGTAGCATTTTGGCACAACGCAAAAATGAAGCCATGGCATTAATCAGTCTTGCCGGGCTTGACGATGCAGACCGTGAGGCTTTTTGGTCAAAAATGGATGTCGCCTACTTCTTGCGCCATGAACCCCAGGAAATTGCCTGGCATACCCGGCAGCTATTTAAATCCGTATCCACTGAACAGACGGTTGTCAAAGCCCGCCCCACCGAAAAAAACGAAGGTATTCAACTCTTGGTATATACCAAGGACAAGGAAAACCTGTTCGAATTGATTTGCTCCTATTTCTACGAAAACCAGATTAATATTCTTGATGCCCGCATCCATACCAGCTACGATGGCTACGCCCTTGACAGCTTTATCATTGAGAGCCTTGCCTTTGGGGAGGATACCCGCTCTTACGTACCCATCATCGAACACGGCCTGGTTAGTAAAATCACCAAAAAGAAACTGGAAGACTACCAGCATGTGTTGAACCGAAGAACCCGTTTCAACATGACCGCAGGCATTCGTCGATCACGTACCTTTCCGATCATACCCAGTATAGAATTACACCCTGATGAGCAGAGCAAGTCATGGCGACTTTCAATTACAGCCACAGATACACCAGGTATACTCTATAGCCTTGCCGCTACTTTCAGCAGGCATAATATCAACCTTCAAATGGCCAAGGTCATGACCTTGGGAGAACGGGTGGAAGATGTCTTCATACTGGATGGCATAACACTTGAAAATCCGCGCACACAACTTTTGTTTGAACGTGACCTGCTTGAAACCCTTAAAACCATTACCTATCCGGATACCCGCATCAAATGATGATCAACGAGTATGTTTATTTTATTGGCCGCAGCTTCCTGTTTGCTGTGGGCACCTTGCTTCCGCTTGTAAACCCGCCAGCCGTAACGCCCATCTTTTGGACCATGACCAGTGGAGCCAGTAATGCAACCCGCTCTCTTCTGGCCAAAAGAATTGCCATTAATGTGCTTATCATGCTTATTTTTGCCACCGTGGCGGGCAATGTGATTCTAAGTTTCTTTGGTATTTCCCTGCCTATTGTAAGGGTCGCTGGCGGGATACTGGTGGTAGCCAGTGCATGGCAGTTACTTAATGCCAAAGACAATGACACCGTTCATGCTGAAATACTGGCAGAAAAATTCACGATGGAAAAAGCCAAGGACCATGCTTTTTTCCCCTTAACCTTTCCCATCACCTGTGGTCCTGGTAGCATTTCCGCCGCCATCACGATTGGCGCCACCATACAAAGCGCCAGTCCTGCCTATAGCCTGATCAATTTAACAGGCACTGTGGCAGGCATTTTGGTGGTAGCAATCATTGTTTATCTTTGCCTGCGTTATGCCGCCCAATTCCTTTACAAGCTGGGCTCAACCGGAACCGCAGTTTTTATGCGCCTTTCCGCCTTTATCCTGTTTTGTATCGGGGTACAAATTGTCTGGAATGGTGCTCACGAGCTTATAATGTCCCTTTCAGGCGACATTGCCAAACTTCATTCCTGAAACAAGGATCCCTATGACACAAAAAATACTAAATCTTATTGCCTTGGCCTGTCTCGCTTCGGTTGGTATCGCCTTGTTCTGTCAACATGTTCTTGAGATGCCCCCCTGCGCCTGGTGTGTATTTCAACGCCTTATATTCTTAGGTATCGCCGCTGTTTGTCTGCTTGCCAATTTTTTCAACACCACTGCCATCAAGAAGGCGTTTGCCGTTACAAGTACCGGGCTTGCCATTAGCGGTATACTGGCCGCCTGGTACCAATACAGCGTGGCCGCTAAAATGTTTTCCTGTGATATGACATTTGCCGATCGGTTTATGTCACGAATCACCGGTTTGGATAGCGCAATCCCTTGGCTATTTGGCATTTATGCCACCTGCATGGATGCCCGTGCAGAATTATTTGGCGTTGAATACGCCATATGGAGCCTGCTGTTATTTGCAGTTATTGTTATTGCTTCATTGGCAGTGTTATTCACAAAAAAAACAACACTGCCAAATAAAGATGACGTAGTTAGTTAGAGCCGTTATTAGCCGCGTAACCCATATTGAATTGCAAACCACCCTGTGGCTCTGAATTGCTACTCTCTTGGTGGCGGCTGTCATGAAGGCGTTTTAGATAGGCTTCGTCAATATCACCCGTCACGTATTGCCCGTCAAAGCAAGAAGCCTCATATTGGTTAATATTCGGGTTCAAATCATGAATTGCCCGCTTAAGATCTTTAAGATCCTGATAAACCAATCCATCGGCACCAATCTCTTTGGCCACTTCCTCGGGTGTTCTTCCGGTTGCTATCAGGTCATCCTGTGAAGGCATGTCAATACCATACACATTAGGATAACGCACGGCAGGTGCTGCAGATGCAAAATACACTTTGTTTGCACCCGCTGCCCTAGCCATATCCACAATTTCACGACTGGTGGTACCACGCACAATAGAGTCATCAACCAGTAAAATATTTTTACCTTTAAACTCCATACCCATGGCATTCAATTTTTGGCGTACTGATTTTTTACGTACTGCCTGGCCGGGCATAATAAATGTCCGACCCACATAACGGTTCTTGATAAACCCTTCCCGGTATTCCAGTTTCAAGTGAGAAGCCAGTTCCATGGCGGCAGGCCTGGAGGAGTCAGGGATAGGCATGACCACATCGATATCGCTTAAACGCAATTGTTTGGCAACCTTGTTGGCCAGATATTCACCCATTTTAAGACGGGCGTTATAAACATTTATGCCATCAATGGTTGAATCAGGACGGGCAAAATAAACATATTCGAACAAACAAGGTGTCAAGACGGGGTTTTCAGCACATTGTTGTGATGAAACATTCCCGTCAAGATCAATGAAAACCGCCTCACCAGGCTGTACATCGCGAACAAAATCAAACCCGATGCCTTCAATGGCAACAGACTCTGACGCAAAAATCCACTCGGGCCCCTGCTCGGACTCTGAACGGCCCAGGCATAAAGGACGGATACCAAACGGATCACGGAAAGCCAGCATGCCGTAGCCCGAAATATGGGCGATGACCGTATAGGCACCTTTTACCCGTTTATGCACGGCTGATACTGCCTTGAAAATCGTGTCAGTATCCAAAGAAATGCCTTGCGCCGCATTTTGCAGTTCGTTGGCAAGTACGTTTAGCAACACTTCGGAGTCGGAGTTGGTATTGATATGACGGCGATCTACTTTGAACAGCGACTCGCGCAACTCACGCCAATTGGTCAGATTGCCGTTATGGGCAAACGTAATACCAAAAGGTGCGTTCACATAGAAGGGCTGCGCTTCTTCGAGGCTGTCACTTGAGCCTGCCGTAGGATAACGCACCTGGCCGATGCCCGAGTTACCCGGCAATGATCTCATGTTACGTGTTCTGAACACATCCCTGACCAGGCCATGCGCCTTGAACATATTAAAGTTATTGCCATTTGCCGTTGCAATACCCGCAGCATCCTGGCCACGATGCTGCAATAAAAGCAGGCTGTCGTATATCAATTGATTTACAGGAGATCGACCGACGATCCCGACTATTCCACACATATTGTGTATACCTATTTTTAACGATGAAAACTACTGATAAGGCAGGTAAGACCCCACATTTTCAGGCAATAACAGCGCGATCTGTTTGATCAGATTGACTGAAGGCTCTGAAAAACGTGCATTTACCCACCATTGTTCCTGAGGAAATGGAGTATATCCTGCAATAACCACTAGAACAAGAACTATAAGAACGCCCCGCGCCAAGCCAAATAAAATACCAAGCCCCCGATCGGCTGGCCCAAGACCGGTTTTTTCTATCAGTGTTCCGAGGGTCAGGTTGAGCAAGCCTACCACCAGCAAAACACCAATAAACGTCAGTCCATAACCAATGCCCATGCTTAAAAGGGAGTTATCAATAAATGCCTGAAACCAGGGATATACCTGAGGCCCCCACCAGACAGCACCAATAAATGCAGCGACATAGGCAATCAAAGAGAAAAACTCTTTCAGAAATCCTCTTAGTAATCCCAGCAAGCCAGACAAAGCAACAATGCCTAGCGCTACATAATCAAATTCGGTCACAATGGCCTAATTGGATGAAATGAACCCGTTATCGTAACCCAACGTGCGCAAACGTGTTTGGGCAGCCTGGGCCGCTTCACGTGAATTAAATGGTCCCACACGAAGGCGATATTGCTGTTTACCATTAACCATGGCACTTTGCACATAGGCATTGGAAACGCCCGAGGAAATTAATTTCTCGCGTCTATCTTGCGCTTCTTTGGAAGATGAATAAGAAGCGATCTGCAAGGAATAATTGCCACTGGTTACCTTTGTGGAGCTTTTAGGCTTAACGGATGAACTGCGACCCTCTAGTAATGCCAGGGCACGCGAACCATCATCAGTGCGCTCAGTCTCTTTAATGGTAATGCGATTGTCTGGTCTTTTAACTTCAGCAGGTTTCGTGCGCTCAGGTTCCTGTTTTTTGACTACTTCTTTAGACTCTGGTGCCCGAACAGGCACTTTGACTTCTTGCTCTGTTAGCTTTTGAGCTTCGTTACCCGAACCTGCGGCAGTACCTGAAGCGACTGATTCGATTGGAGTAGTTTGTGTTTGCGCCGGAATAATCGCGGTACTGGATGCAACAGAACCGGTTACCTGAACGTCTCCGGAAACAGTGCCGTCTGTATTAACGAGCTGGGAAGTTGAGGTGCTACCATTAGACTCAACACCTGGCGCAGTGGTTACCGATAGGGTTCCGGCCACATTGGAATCATTGTTACTGCCCGCCACTAAAGGAGCAACGGGCGGTAGTTGCTGAATATTGGGAGTATCATTGGTATTAAGAACGGCAGGAACCACAATAATTGCCAAAACAATTAATACAATAGCACCGATTAACCGATTGCGAGCCTTGGCCTTGAGTGCCTGCTGTTCTGACTCGCTCATGCGTGTACGAGACCGGTGCTGTTGATTCTGGTTATTTTGTGAATTGAACAATCCCATAAAAATCCTTGTTGTGCGTTAACTTGACGGCTAACTTACACTTTATTTAGCTTTTGCATAACGGCTGCCACCGTTACAAATGAACCAAAAACCACAATTCTATCATTGTCAGCTATTTTTTCCCGTGCTGCCTCATATGCGCTTACAGGTGTATCATAGACCGTAACGGTTGGCAAACCGTCTTTATCTGCCGGGAAAAGTGCCGTTATTTTATTAGCAATCTCTTGGCCAGAGCGAGCCCGATCACCAGGCAAGCTTGCACAATACCAGTGATCAATGCGTCGGCCCATTTTTTTCAGGACTTCATCACAATCTTTGTCATTTAGCATCCCGATAACACCATGGGTATATGGGAAGTAAGCCATGCCATCAAGGTTATGCGCCAATACCGCAGCCGCGTGAGGATTATGGGCGACATCAAGAATTACAGTCGGCTGACCAGGTAATATCTGGAATCGACCTGGCAATGATGCCTGCAATAAACCTTCCCGGATGGCTTGAATGGGAACTGCAAGACGATCACGAAGTGATTCTATGGCAGCCAGTGCCGCAGATGCATTTAATAACTGATTGGCACCACGCAAGGCGGGATAAGCCAATGCATTACGTCGTTGCGTACGGCCGGCAAACGCCCATTGCTGTTTGTCGCCGGAGTAATTGAAATCTTTACCGAACAGCCATAAATCGGCGTTTATATTGCTGGCGTAATCAAGAAGGGACTGTGGCGGTTCAGGATCACTGCAAATAGCCGGTTTTCCAGCCCTGAAAATATGCGCTTTTTCGAATCCGATTTCTTCCCGGGTATTACCCAGCCATTGGGTGTGATCGATATTGACACTGGTTACAATGGAGCAGTCTGCATCGACAATATTAACAGCATCAAGCCGGCCACCGAGCCCCACTTCAAGTACGGCCACATCAACATTATGCTGTTTGAACAACAGCAAAGCCGCCAGCGTTGTGTATTCGAAGTAAGTCAGGGAAATTTCACCGCGCGCCTTCTCGATATGGGCAAGTTGCGCAATGATGAACTCATCCTGAACAATGCTGCCATTCAGACGTATGCGTTCATTGAAATGAATTAAATGTGGCGACGTATACATACCAACAGAATAACCGGCAGCCAGATAGATAGACTCTAGCATGGCACATGTGGAGCCCTTGCCATTAGTGCCACCCACAATAATTTTCACACCGGACCAATTGATATCCAGGCGCTTGGCCACTTCATTAACACGATCCAGCCCCAGGTCAATAGAGGTTGAGTGAATGGATTCAAGATAAGCCAGCCATTCATCAAGGGAATGCTGTTCAGTAGGTACGGCTGTCATTTCAATATATGTAAATACTTAACGGTCAATGGAGTATTTTAAGCGACCCAAAGAAAAAACTCTCTTGATTTCCCGGAAAGCCGGAAAATAAGAGAGTTTTAATCCTGACATAAAACGATATTATTTACGTCTGGCAGGTGGCAAGTCAGTACAACTGCCATGAGCCGCTTCTGCAGCCATGCCAACAGACTCGCCTAACGTCGGGTGTGGGTGAATGGTCTTGCCAATATCCACCATGTCAGCACCCATTTCAATAGCCAGTGCCACTTCGCTAATCAGGTCGCCCGCGTGGGTACCCACTATGCCGCCACCCAGAATACGGTGGGTTTCGGCATCAAATAAAAGCTTGGTGAAACCTTCATCACGGCCATTGGCAATGGCCCTGCCAGAAGCAGCCCAGGGAAAAAGACCTTTTTCAATCTTGATACCCTCTTTTTTAGCCTGCTCTTCGGTAAGCCCAACCCATGCCACTTCAGGATCGGTATAAGCCACTGAAGGAATTACCCTGGCATCAAAGAAGCTTTTCTGACCGGCAATAACCTCGGCAGCCACATGTGCCTCATGAACGGCCTTGTGCGCCAACATGGGTTGCCCCACCAGATCACCAATGGCATAAATATGAGGAACATTAGTACGCATTTGCTGGTCTACCGCAATGAAGCCACGGTCACTAACCTGCACACCCGCCTTTTCAGCACCTATTTTTTTACCATTGGGTGAACGCCCCACCGCTTGCAATACCAAATCGTAGCGTTGTGGTTCCTTGGGTGCGCTTTCGCCTTCAAACTTAACCCAAATACCGTCCTCTTTTACTTCGGCACCAACCGTTTTGGTATTCAACATAATGTTGTCAAAACGGGGGGTATTCATTTTTTGCCAGACCTTAACCAGATCACGGTCTGCCCCCTGCATTAAACCATCCTGCATTTCAACGACATCAAGACGGGAACCCAAGGCAGAATACACCGTGCCCATTTCAAGACCGATAATACCACCACCCACAATCAGCATTTTATTGGGGATAGACTTGAGTTGCAAGGCACCGGTTGAATCAACAATACGGTCATCCTCGGGCAGAAAAGGCAATTTTACCGACTGGCTACCTGCTGCGATAATGGCATTTTTAAATGCCAGCACTTCCGAGGTGCCGTCTGGCTTGGCAACGGCAAGATGATGGCTGTCTGTAAACTCACCAACACCGGTTACTATAGTAACCTTGCGGGCTTTGGCCATACCAGCCAAGCCACCTGTAAGCTTGCCAATAACGCTGTCTTTGTATCCGCGCAGTTTATCAAGATCAATAACTGGCTCGCCAAAAACAATACCATTGGCAGCCAAATGTTTGGCCTCTTCCAGTACAGCCACATTGTGTAGCAAAGCCTTAGATGGAATACAACCCACATTAAGGCAGACACCACCCAGAGTGCTGTATCGCTCAACCAGCACCACTTTCAGACCCAGGTCTGCCGCACGGAACGCGGCTGAATATCCACCTGGCCCAGCGCCAAGCACCAGGACATCATAGGCATCTTCTGAAACACCTGCAGAAGCAACTGGCGCTGCAACCGCAGGGGTTACCGTTGCAGCGGGCACACTGCTGGCAGCTGGTTCGGTGTTTGACACGGCACCACTGCTCTCAAGTGTTAAAATCACACTGCCTTGAGCTACCTTGTCACCCAGCTTGATATTAAGCGCTACCACTTTTCCTGCTGCAGGTGAAGGGATTTCCATAGAGGCCTTATCGGACTCCACAGTCATCAGGCTTTGCTCCTCGGCAACAACATCACCGGGGGCCACCAAGATCTCAATTACTTCAACGCTTTCAAAATCACCAATATCAGGCACTTTAATTTCAATTTGACTCATTTTTAACCCCTACCCTTAGATTAATACCCGACGGAAGTCCGCCAGCAATGAACCCAAATAGGCGTTAAAACGAGCCGCCAGGGCACCATCAATCACCCGGTGATCGTACGACAATGACAGAGGTATAATAAGGCGTGGCTCAAAGGTTTGCCCGTTCCATACCGGTTTATATGAAGAGCGGCATACACCCAGAATAGCCACTTCAGGCGCATTGATAATCGGTGTGAAAGTTGTACCACCGATACCACCCAATGAAGAAATGGTAAAGCACCCACCCTGCATCTGTGAAGGAGCAAGTTTTCCATCCCGAGCCAGCTTGGCCAGTTCAGACGTTTCTTTGGCAATGTTGGAAATGGACTTTTTGTCTGCATCTTTGAGAACAGGAACAACCAGCCCATTTGGCGTATCGGCAGCAAAACCGATATGAAAATACTTTTTCAGAACCAGTTGATCACCATCAAGCGATGCATTGAATTCAGGAAATTTTTTCAGGGCAGCAACCACTGCCTTGATAATGAAAGCCAGCATGGTGAACTTGATACCGGATTTCTCATTCTCTTTGTTCAATTTCACACGAAGCGCTTCCAACTCGGTAATATCTGCCTCGTCATTATTGGTCACATGAGGAATCATGACCCAGTTACGATGCAGGTTGGCGCCGGAAATTTTCTTGATGCGTGACAAGGGCTTGGCCTCGATCGGGCCAAATTTGGCAAAATCCACTTTTGGCCAACCCAGCACAGACAAACCACTACCGCCAACACTTGTGCTGGTGGTGGTGGAACGCGTACTCATGGCTGCCGTTAGGGCTGCCTTCACATACTTGCGGACATCATCCTGCGTAATCCGGTGTTTATCACCAGTACCGGTCACTTGCGCAAGATCCACACCCAGTTCACGTGCAAACTTGCGAACCGAAGGAGAAGCATGAGGCAAATTACGGCTTGGCAGTGCGGTAGGCGCATAGGAAGCCGTGGGTGAAACCCTGAACTCGGAGGGAATCGTTGCTGTTTCATCAATACGGTCCGAGCTTGGCAGTTTTACCATGGTTTCAGCCGCTTGCCCTGCCTGCTGTGCCTGTGCAGGTGCCGCCACGGGCGCAGTACTGGCTTGGGCACCAATGGTGCTTAACTCCAGAACCAGTGATCCTTTGGCAACCTTGTCACCTACTTTTACCGCCACTGCAGTTACTGTACCGGCATGAGATGACGGGATTTCCATAGAGGCCTTATCGGATTCTACCGTAATCAGGCTTGACTCCACTTCCACCTTATCGCCAACCGCCACCAACACCTCAATAACTTCAACTTCACTGAAGTCACCGATATCGGGCACAACAACACTTACCGTGCCACCTGCCGCCACAGGCACCGCTTGCTCTGCCCCAGGAGCGTCAGCAGGCTCCTGGCTGACTGCCGCTGATGTCTGGGCAGCAGCAGTAACTGGTGCTGCCTGCTCGGCCACGTCACCAGCAACCTCAAGCTCAAGAATAACACTACCTTCCTTGACCTTGTCACCAAGTTTAATTTTCAGGCTTTTAACAACACCTGCATCAGAAGACGGGATTTCCATTGAAGCCTTGTCTGATTCAACCGTGATAAGGCTTTGTTCAGCCTCTACCCGATCTCCAACAGCAACCAGCAACTCAATGACCTCGACTTCGCTGAAATCTCCGATATCCGGCACTTTAATTTCTAACAATTTACTCATATCGAAAGACCTTATGCGTGATGGGGATTGGATTTGCCTGGATTAACATCATATTTCTTGATGGCCTCGGCAAGTTTGGTAGCAGGAATCTTGCCTTCATCAGCAAGCGCCTTCAATGCAGACAACACCACAAAATGACGATCAACTTCAAAGTGCTCTCTTAACTTGAACCGGAAGTCGGAGCGTCCAAAACCATCAGTACCCAGCACTTTATAGGCACGGTCAGTTGGAATAAACTCACGAATCTGGTCAGCAAAAAGCTTCATGTAATCAGTGGAAGCGATAATCGGGCCATCTGACTCCTGCAGCTTGCGGGTGACATAAGGAACTTTTTGTTTCTTGGCGGTTGGGTTAAGCAAGTTGTAGCGATTGCAATCCAGACCATCACGACGAAGTTCTGTAAAGCTGGTAACACTCCAGACATCAGAGGCGATACCCCAATCCTGTTCAAGGAGTTTCTGTGCCTCAATCACTTCAAGCAAAATTGTGCCAGAACCCAGTAACTGTACGCGAAGTTCACCCTTATCGGTAGAGCGGAATTTGTAAATACCCTTGACAATGCCTTCTTCGTCACCTACCTGCAAGCCAGGTTGAACATAATTCTCGTTCATGACAGTCAGGTAGTAATAAACGTTTTCCTGGTTTTCAACCATGCGCTTCAGGCCGTCTTGCATAATGACAACCAGTTCATGTGCAAAAGCCGGATCATAAGAAACACAATTGGGGATAGTGGAAGACATAATATGGCTGTGCCCGTCTTCGTGCTGCAAACCTTCACCATTAAGCGTGGTGCGGCCGGCGGTACCGCCCAACAGGAAACCACGGGCCTGCATGTCGCCAGCAGCCCAGGCAAGGTCGCCAATCCGCTGGAATCCAAACATCGAGTAGTAGATGAAGAATGGAATCATGATGCGGTTGTTGGTGGAATATGAAGTAGCTGCGGCAATCCATGACGCAAATGCACCCGCTTCGTTAATGCCTTCCTGCAATAGCTGCCCGTTGGCGGTTTCCTTGTAATACATCACCTGACTCTTATCGACAGGGGTGTATTTTTGACCTTCTGGCGCATAAATACCAATTTGGCGGAATAGCCCTTCCATACCGAAAGTACGTGACTCATCAGCCAGAATGGGCACAATACGGTCACTGATACTCTTGTCACGGAGCAACTGATTCAGGAAACGCACAAAAGCCTGTGTGGTTGAAATTTCACGTCCTTCTGCCGTTGGCTCAAGGATCGCATTAAATTTATCCAGATCAGGGACTTTCAGCTTTTCTTCTGCCACTGCTCTTCGGGCTGGCAAATAGCCACCCAGTTTCTGGCGCTGCTCCCTGAGGTACTTCATTTCTGCTGAATCTTCAGAAGGTTTGAAGTATGGCAAATCGGCAAGTTTGTCATCGGGAATTGGAATATTGAAACGGTCACGGAATTCGCGAATGGAATCCAGATCCAGTTTTTTCTGCTGATGGGCAGGGTTTTTGCCTTGTGCAACATGACCCAGGCCGTAACCCTTGATGGTTTTGGCCAGAATCACAGTGGGTTGTCCCTTGGTTTTCACCGCAGCATCAAAGGCAGCGTATACCTTATTGGGATCGTGGCCACCACGGTTCAGGCGCCAGATTTCCTGATCGCTCAGTCGGCTGACCATCTCCAGCAATTTGGGGTCTTTACCAAAGAAATGTTCACGCACATAGGCGCCATCATTGGCTTTGTAAGCCTGATATTCACCATCAACGGTTTCTTCCATGACACGGCGTAAAATACCTTCTTTATCACGTGCCAGTAGCGGATCCCAGTAACTACCCCAAATCAGTTTAATGACGTTCCAGCCACTACCGCGAAAATCACCTTCCAGTTCCTGGATGATTTTACCGTTACCGCGAACAGGGCCGTCCAGGCGCTGCAGGTTGCAGTTAATCACAAAAACAAGATTATCCAGTTTTTCGCGGGAAGCCAGGCTGATGGCGCCCAGGGATTCCGGCTCATCCATTTCACCATCACCGCAAAATACCCATACCTTACGATTGCTGGTATCTGCAATACCGCGTGCGTGCAGGTATTTCAGGAAACGTGCCTGATAAATGGCCATCAACGGGCCAAGGCCCATTGAAACCGTTGGAAACTGCCAGAAATTCGGCATCAATTTAGGGTGAGGATAGGAAGACAAGCCCTTGCCACCCACTTCCTGGCGGAAATTATCCAGTTGCTCTTCGGTGAGGCGACCTTCAAGGTAAGCGCGACCGTAAACACCCGGTGAAGAGTGACCCTGGAAATACACCAGGTCACCACCATGCTCGGCGGTTTCACCGTGCCAGAAGTGGTTCTGGCCACATCCGATCATGGTAGCAAGCGAAGCAAACGATGCAATGTGACCACCTAAATCACCACCATCAACCGGCTCATGGCTATTGGCTTTAACCACCATTGCCATCGCATTCCAGCGAACATACGAACGGATGCGCTCTTCAAGAGCCAAATTACCTGGGTTTGGTGGTTCCAATCCGGGAGGAATGGTATTTACATAAGCTGTATGTGGAGAAAACGGAATATTCGATCCTGAACGACGGGCCAAATCAATTAGTTTTTCCAGTAAAAAGTGCGCTCTATCCGGACCTTCCCGGTCTAATACTGCCTCAAGAGCCTCAAGCCATTCTTGCGTTTCAACTGCATCAACATCAGCGATTTGTGCAATTTTCTGTTTGAGATCAGGCGATGACATCGTTTTCTCCTGTTAAGATTTGCTTCATGCAAATCACTTATTTTCTAATGTTGTTCTGCCCCAAATTAAAGCACACTGTACCTTAAAAACAGAACACGGTAATGCATGCCACCGGTATACCGGTAGCCCAATAATAGATAATGCGTTATCTATTCTATGAGACAGCTTGCATTCGCACAAGTTAAATTTTATATAATGATATATGTTTTCACATTATGAAAAATAACAAGGGTTTTTACGACAAACATTAAAATTTTACCTAGTGCAATAAAACCAGTATCATAGGTAAACGTCTCAATTACAATACCCCTTTACTTTCAAGAATTTTTTGTAACATCAATGTCTGACTTGCCCAATAAATCCCTGCTGGCTTCGTCGTTTTACGACAATGCAAAAATAACAAAAAAAGGCCTTTATTGGATTACGCCCGTATTCGTACTTGTCTTGTACCTGCTTGTCATGACCGGTTTTTTCTGGCTGCAGCAAATACACAAAGAAAGCGTCATGTTTGTCACCGTAGACGAAGAAACCAAACAGCAACGCCTGCTGTTCTTTGTCATGGCACTTTCCCTTATCATTATTATCAGCTTGCTGGCTTTATGGCGCTATACACGTTTTCGCTCAAATGCGGAAGCGGCCCTGATGGCGGAAACCAGCTTCCGCCGAGCCATGGAAAACTCCATGTCCACTGGCATGCGTGTCCTGGACATGCAAGGGCGCATTGCCTATGTAAACCCTGCGTTTTGTCGGATGATGGGCTGGAACGAAACCGACTTATTAGGTAAAAGCATTCCCTACCCTTATTGGGTTCCCGGCAAATATGACGAACACCAGCGCATTCTGGATCTTCTCATGTCGGGTAAAACACCCAGCACAGGACTTGAGGTTGAAGCCCAGCGGCGTGACGGCTCACGATTTACGTCTCGCATGTATGTATCCCCTTTGAGAGACCCCAATGGTGAGCAAATTGGCTGGATGACCTCTATGACCGACATCACCGAGCCCAAACGAATCCGGGAAGCCTTAACCGCGGCTCATGAGCGTTTCATGACGGTACTTGAAGGCCTTGATGACGCCATTTCTGTTGTGGCAGATACACCCGCCGGACTTGAGCTTTTATTTGCAAACCGCACCTACCGTCGTCTTTTTGGCTCCCAACCCAGCGGTCACAGTGAGCTGATGGGCGGACGACGCGGCCGTTTCAGTGGCATGACCATAGAACAATATGCCCCTTCGGCAGACTGCTGGTTTGAAGTACATCACCGCATGCTAATCTGGACTGACGGCAGAAAAGTACGCATGCAGGTTGCGCGGGATATTACTGAAAGACGCAAGCACGAAGAGGATTCCCGGATCCAGCAGGAAAAAATCCAGCTTACCAGCCGGCTTACCACCATGGGTGAAATGGCCTCATCACTTGCACATGAATTGAATCAACCCCTAACGGCCATTGCCAATTACAATATGGCCATTGTAGCCATGATCAAATCGGGCAACATATCCCAGGAAAAGCTCCTGTCCGCCCTTGAGAAATCTGCCAATCAGGCTGAACGGGCCGGAAAAATAATCAGTCGCATCCGTGAGTTTGTCAAACGAAGCGAGCCTCGCCGCCAAAGTACGCCAGTCTCCAAAATCATTGATAACACATTGGATCTTGCCGACATTGATGCCCGCAAGCGCAGAATCAAAATCGAGGCTAACGTGCCCGATGATTTGCCCAATGTTCTGGCCGATCCCATCCTGATCGAACAGGTACTGCTTAATCTGGTAAAAAACGGCCTGGAAGCAATGTCCAATAGCGATGCCGATACACTTTACGTAAACGCCTACCTGCAAGACACACAAATTGAAGTACGAGTTATTGACCGTGGACACGGCCTAAAAGAACCGGAACGTTTATTTGAACCATTCTTTAGCACAAAGTCAGAGGGGCTTGGCATGGGGCTCAATATTTGCAGAACAATTATTGAGTCTCACCATGGAAGGCTTTGGGCTGAAGCAAACCCTGAAGGTGGAACTATATTCCGCTTCTTACTCCCCTGTGCTCCAAAAGAGCAGCACCAAGAACAATGATTAAAGGAAGTAAACTATGACAACAACCAATTGCACAATTTTTATCGTGGATGATGACGAGGCAGTAAGGGATTCGCTACGCTGGTTACTGGAAGCCAATGGTTATCAAGTTCAAGCGTTTGAAAGCGGTGAAAAATTCCTTGAAAGCTATGACTCATCAATAATCAGTGTGCTAATTGCAGACGTCCGTATGCCAGGCATGACAGGACTGGAGCTGCAAGAAGAGCTCATTAAACGCAACGCCCCTCTTCCTATTGTCTTCATCACTGGTCACGGTGATGTACCCATGGCTGTCTCAACCATGAAAAAAGGGGCTGTCGACTTCCTTGAAAAACCCTTCAATGAAGCTGACTTGCGTGAAGTTATTGGCCATATGGTGCTACAGGCACAAGACAAGGCATCCATTGCCGAACAGCAAAAAAATCATCAGGCACTGATTGACCGGCTAACATCACGCGAACAACAAGTCCTGGGCCGTATCGTTGCCGGCAGGCTTAACAAGCAAATTGCCGATGACCTGAATATCAGCATTAAAACCGTTGAGGCTCATCGGGCCAATATTATGGAAAAACTCGAAGTAACCACTGTCGCCGACTTAATGAAAGTGGCATTGGCAAAGTAATTAAATCGCAAGGACATTTGAATGA
>CAZPNE010000002.1:0-81732 GCA_964588255.1 uncultured Advenella sp.
TTTATTCAAAAAAAACCCCTTCAGTGAACGCTGAAGGGGTTTTTTATTGCCCGTTTTTTTATGTTCATATTGCTTGCATGGGGTGCAAGGGGTAGAAGGTTCGAGTCCTTCCATTGCGGCCAATTAAATTAAGGACTTACGTGAAAACGGGAAGTCCTTTTTTTATATTTGATGGGTTGGGGTCTAAATTATGGTCTAAATCAAAAAAAAGTATGCACCCGACTCTAATGCTCAGTGCTCCCTGCTAGAGGATTAACTCGTTCCTATGCTCTGTGAGCTGAACTTGACCCCCAGAGGTTGAACTGGTGTCTAAATTTTGGAATTAGTTCACCGGTGTGGAATGGGGATCTGATTTTGTGGTTTGGCCCCATTGTATCAAAAATTCAAATTGCTGCTTAAATATGTTATAAAATTTTGCGCGAGGGGTTGTAAAGCCAAATTTATTTGCTTAACACTTTCTTTGGTTATTTGCGTTAATGCCTTCGCGAACATATTATCAGGGTTCACTTGCACCCAAATACTAACACCAAAAATTGTAAATAAACTCACCAGTACTGTTTCGTATCTACCGGAACGCCACCAACCTTTTTTTCCGAATCGAATTCGTTGTCTGGGATGAATCCAGGGAATCCCCATGGGATTGGGAGCATCGGCTAGAATATGTGTTAATGCACCGGTTGCAGCACCAATCATGGCCGCACCTTCAAGCCCTTTAATAGAAAATGCCCAATAAATTAAACCAACCCAAAACCAGGGCCAATGTGTGTAGGTGCGGTGCTTAATGAGCGAACCTGTTCGTACCCCTTTGCGGTAATAGGGGATTTCTATCCAGTCAGGTAAGGAGGTGGAAAAAGCTGCTAATAGAGCACTTGTTGTTTGTAAAAATACGTCTAGTTCTGCTGTTTTTGCAATAGCTGCAGCAATAAATGCAGCACCAAGGCCGGTAAGCCTATGTCCTTTACCTGTCATTAAAAAACATCCAACCAACTTAATGATGCTGCACGTTATACAGGCGCAGTAATAATTAATTATTAATATGTTATATGGTAATATATTTTACTTAAATTAATTGGGATTCCTTCATTTTTGTTTTTTATTTATGTTTGGCTTGATCACTTAACTAGAGGTTTAAACGTTAACGACTGACCTTGTTTTGTTAATGTTTTTATGAGGCCCTGGCAACCATCAGCTCATTCCAGTTGGTTGTATACCCTTGTGTTTTTCTTTCCTGCCGCATGTACCAGTTTTCTTTTGCATGAATGCCGGTAGCGGCAATCTTCAAGGTATTTTTGCCAAATTGGCGATTGATGGAATCAAGTGTGCTCATTAGCTTTTCCCGTTTTTCATATTCGGGCTCAATAGAAAAAAGTGATTGCTGAATCATTTGGGTATCTTCAATATCCAAGAGCATTACTCTCGCCTTGGCATAGTTGAACCCTGGCCGGAATATTTTTTGCAATGCCGATAAAGCGGCCTGCGTGTGGGTGATGGTATCTGAAGAGGGGTAATCTAAAGACACAAAATGGCTGGCGCTGTATTGCTTTTCTGGGCGAAACGGGCTGGTGCGAATAAACACGCTTATGCCGCCTGCCATAGAGCCTTGCTGGCGTAATTTTTCACAGGCAATTGCTGTGAATGTTGAAATGGCAGATGCCAACTGTTGCATACTTGTTATTGGAATACCAAAAGAACGTGAAGAGATAATCTGCTTCTTGGGTTCCATATCGGTTTCAAACGCAATTTTGGGTGTGCCGCGTAGCTCTTGGATGGTTTTCCCAAGCACGATACTAAATTTTTTTCGGGCGGTTTCCGGGTTTAGTCTGGCCAGATCCAAGGCGGTAAAGATTTTCATGTCATTAAGCCGCTGGCTGATTTTTCTGCCAATCCCCCAAACATCCCCCGCTTTAATATTACGCATAGCCCTGGCAAGATCCTGGCGGGTAAGGGCGGTTAAATCACACACCCCATTCCATTGTTGCTGTTTCTTGGCCATATGGTTGGCCAGTTTGGCTAGTGTTTTGGTGGGCCCAATACCAACACAGGTGGGTATACCGGTATCACGTAATATTTCGTGTCTTATTTGTTGCCCATACTGGGTCATATCTTGCATAATGCCTGATAAATCCAGAAAAGACTCATCAATTGAATATACTTCTTGAAATGGCGAGAACCGGCTAATGATCCGCATCATACGCTCGCTCATGTCGCCATAAAGCGGGAAATTAGCCGATAGCCCTACTAGCCCACGAGATTCCAAGTGCTTAATCTGAAACCATGGGGCGCCCATGGCAATTCCCAATGCCTTGGCTTCATCGGTTCGTGAAATGGCGCAACCATCGTTGTTTGACAACACGATAAGTGGTTTTCCCTTTAGCGATGGTTTAAAAACCTGCTCGCAGGAACAGTAAAAGCAATTACCGTCGATTAAGGCGAACACCGTCATAATGTTGACTTGATAATATAGGTTACCACACCCCAAACCGACCACTGCTGACCGGACTGGGGAACGATATCCGGGTATGCGGCGTTTTCTGCACCAAGCTTTAACAGGCCGTTTTTTTTGTACAGCCGCTTAACCGTGACTTCGCCGTCAATTTCAGCAATCACGATATGGTTATGACGGGGTGTTAGCGAACGGTCTACAATCAAACGATCGCCGTCATCTATTCCCGCACCGGTCATGCTGTTGCCCTTAACCTGCATGAAATAAGTGGCTTCGGGGTGTTGGATGAGAATATCGTTAAGGTCAATCCGGTTAACGGCCAGGTCTTGGGCGGGCGAAGGGAAACCGGCAGGTGTTTTGCAGCTGATTTCCTTTATTGGCAACGGGCTATTCCGGATGGGTGTGAGATGAGCAGGTATGTTCATAATATATGCTGTTTATTTATACAGTATATTTATAACATTTTTCAGCTGAAAAAACAGCAATAGGTGGATGTTTATGTGCGGTCGCTATGCCTTATTCAATACACAAGGGTTGCAAAGCCAGTTTGAGCTTGATTTTGCAGACCCTATGCCAGAACGCTACAACATTGCGCCCCAGCAAATTGCACCTGTGATTAAAGAGGTGGGTGGCAGGCGGGTGTTAATGCATGCCATCTGGGGCCTGCGCCCTTCATGGGCGAATGATGCCATGCCCAAACCCTTCAACGCAAAAGTGGAAACCGTCGCAGAAAAACCGTTTTTCAGGAATGCCTGGCAGAGGTCAAGGGTAATTGTGCCCGCCGATGGCTATTACGAATGGAAAACCACCGCCTCAGGAAAACGGCCGTATTTTATCTATCCGGAATCGGGCCTGTTTGGTTTTGCCGGCTTGCTGGAGTTTCATGAAGAGGTGCCTAACTTCACCATTATTACCACCGCTGCCAATGCGCTTACCCAAGAAATTCATGATCGTATGCCGGTGATTCTGCAACCGGCTGATTACGCGGCCTGGCTTAGTGCGGGTAACAACAGTAATAAATTGCTGTTACGGCAAATTGCTGGGCAGTATCCGTCAGAAAAGATGCGTCTGCAAATGGCGCACAAGGCGGTGGGGAATGTGAGCAATGAGGGGGCGTTTTTGTTGGGTGGCAACAAGTAATGGTGTATAACTTAACAAAGATATGCCATACCGCAGGAATGGCGGACGGAAAAGGAACAGGCGAATGTATTACGGTGAACGGTTTAACAGTATTTCCCACTTGGCAGGGGCAGGGCTGGCGGTTGTGGGTGCAGTATTGCTTATTGTGCTTGGCGCACAGGCTGGCGATCCCTGGAAGATTGTTGGTTTCAGCATTTATGGGGCCATGCTGCTTTTTTTATACCTGGCATCCACGCTTTATCACAGCCTGCGCGGCAGGGCCAAGCGGATCTGGTGCAAATTCGACCATTGTTCCATTTATCTTCTGATTGCCGGTAGTTACACGCCCTTTGCCTTGGTCAGCCTGCGGGGTGCCTGGGGCTGGACGTTGTTTGGAGTGGTATGGGGGCTGGCCGTGCTGGGCATTGTCCAGGAAATCTGGCTGGCGCGCGGCAAACGGGTGTTTTCAATGCTGCTTTACGTGTTAATGGGTTGGCTGGCAATTATCGCGCTATTTCCGCTAATGGAGGCACTGGGCCGGGATGGCTTTTTATGGCTGCTGGCTGGTGGCGTGGCTTATACGGCAGGCATATTATTTTATGCCAACGACAGCCGCTGGCGTCATGCGCATGGTATTTGGCATCTGTTTGTGCTGGCGGGCAGCGGTATTCACTATGTGACTATGCTGCGGTATGTGGCTTGATGTTGAAAAGTGAATTGAAAGACCCGGTGAGTAAAGTGTGGGGCAGCCTAGAAATCATATGGAATATTGAGCATGCTTGTATATAGTGGGGATAAGAAAAAATTTGTTGAAGATGTCAGTGCGAATGCTATCGAAAATATTATTTTTTTAGAGTTCGAAAGACGTTTATACAAGCGACCATCCAGAAGTGAAGTGCTGTCATGGAAGAATTCAATGCAGTACATGTTCAATGTATTGATTGATCCCGATATTCCACAAGATTCTGGTGTTTCGATTGAATATGTGTTGCCGTTAACCAGTAAACGCGTTGATTTTATACTTACGGGAAAAGATTCGGATAAACGCGAGACTGCTGTAATTATTGAGCTCAAACAATGGAGTGATGTTAAGAAAACAGAAAAAGATGGTGTTGTTAGAACTCTATTAGGCGGTAGTGAAAGGGAAACCAGTCATCCATCTTATCAGGCATGGACATATGCTGCTTTGATAGAAGATTATAATGAGACCGTTCGGCAGGAAGAAATCCGGTTAATGCCTTGTGCTTATTTGCATAATCTGAATTCCGATTCTGTAATTAATGATCCGTTTTACTCATCACATACGAGTAAAGCGCCCATTTTTATTTCTTCGGATGCACAAAAACTTGCTGATTTTTTAAAGAAATATGTCAGGTACGGTGATAGCGATAACATCATGTACCGTATCGAGCATGGCAGAATCAAGCCTTCCAAAGGATTGGCAGATACGCTTTCTTCGATGTTAAGGGGGCATCGTGAATTCTTGATGATAGATGACCAGAAACTTGTTTATGAAACTGCTATTGATTTGGTGTATAAGGCGCAAAAAGGAAATAAACAGGTTTTGATTGTTCAAGGTGGTCCTGGCACTGGGAAGTCTGTGGTTGCTATCAATCTGCTGGTTGAACTAACAAACAGGGAAATGATTACACAGTACGTGTCGAAGAATGCGGCACCTCGTGAGGTATTTGCAGCAAAACTAACTGGAACAATGACCAAAACACGAATTAACAATATGTTTAAAGGGTCAGGTTCATATATTGGGACCGAATCTGGTTTCTTTGATGCTTTACTGGTAGATGAAGCACATAGGTTAAATGAAAAATCTGGTCTTTATCGTAATCTGGGAGAGAACCAGATTAAAGAAATTATTAATGCATCTAAATTGTCTATTTTTTTTATTGATGAAAATCAGCGTGTAACGTTAAGTGATATTGGAACAAAAAAAGAAATTGAGAAATGGTCATCCAGTATGGGGGCTGTTATTCACCGTATGGACCTAAAATCTCAGTTTCGTTGTAATGGTTCTGATGGTTACTTGGCTTGGCTTGATTCAACCTTGCAGATTCGGGATACGGCTAATACAACACTTGAAAACATTGATTATGAATTCAAGGTTTTTAATTCTCCCGTTGAAATGCGTGAAGCAATTTTTCAGAAAAATGTTATTAATAATAAGGCTAGGCTAGTTGCTGGTTATTGTTGGAAGTGGAGCAGCAAAAAAAATAAAGATGCAATGGATATTCTAATACCAGAATATGGGTTTGAGGCACAGTGGAATTTAACGACGGATGGGAGTTTATGGATTATTTCTCCTGAATCAGTGAAGGAAATTGGTTGTATCCATACCTGCCAGGGGTTGGAGGTGGATTTTATTGGTGTAATTATCGGTCCCGACCTGGTGGTTAGAAATGGTAAAGTTATTACAAATGCTTTAGAGCGGGACGGTCGTGATAAAACAATTCAAGGCTATAAAAAACTAGCTAAAGATAATCCTGAAGATGCAGCTAGGGTAGCAGATGAAATTATTAAAAATACATACCGTACGCTAATGACGCGTGGGCAAAAGGGGTGCTATCTATTTTGCACCGATCGGGAAACAAACGAATACTTTGCCAATATGATTGAGCAGACGCGTAAGATTCGTGAGCTAACCTTGGAAGAAAAATATCCAAGTTTGAATCTTCGTGTTTTGCCAATTCAGGAGGTTAAGCCATTTGTTAATGCTGTCCCTCTGTATAATCTGAAAATTGCTGCAGGTAATTTCAGTGAATATCAAACAGCAGGTAATTTTGATTGGGTTGAATTACCAGAGCATATTCGTATCTCAGCAGGGTATTTTGTTGCTCAGGTATTAGGCGAGTCCATGAATAGACGTATTCCAAATGGTTCGTGGTGTTTGTTCAAACATAATCCGGGTGGTTCGCGCGAAGGGAAAATTGTATTGGTACAGCACCGACATATTCAGGATGTTGAGCAGGGTGGTCATTATACGGTGAAGGAGTATCATAGCGAGAAGATTAATACGGGAGATGACAGTTGGGAACATGCCCGGATTGTATTGAAACCAAAAACAAATGCGCTGGGATATAAAGAAATAATATTGGAAAACAAGCACATTGAGGATTTGAGGGTGATCGGGGAGTACGTTGCCGTTTTGTAAGTGACTGAATTAAAATACAAAGTTTAAGGTTAATATAAATTTAAATTAGCTACTTTAAACGGGATATGGGCATCTCCATGCGAGGGTGTAAATAATTCTGTGTAACCGTCTGGGTTATACATAATCGCTGATGCGATCTTCGAACTCAATAATAAACCGATTCAGTGCAAGCTTCCAGTTGCGAATTGGCATGGTCCATTTTTTGGACGCATCGTAAGCATTCGCCCAATACCGTCTTGACAGGTGCTGGATTAAGTAGCGGTTTTTACAGCTGTACTCGCCAGGGCAATAATTCGTCCATCCGGTTAACCGGATAGTCGGCAATCACCGACAGCACATGGCGCAGGTAGGCTTCTGGATTGATACCGTGCTCAAGATTGCGGAAACGGGTTTGATGAGTACGCCAGGGTTAATTATTGATAATAAAATTGTCTCAAGCGGTAAGGTACTGGAAGCCCAGGCAGTAGCTGAGCTTATTGAGAAAAACAAGTAATTCAAGTTGTTTGAATAAATCCCGCCGCATTCCCCCACCTGAACGCTTGGCGTTAGGTGGGGGTAGTTCATCTTAATTGACCACCCCAAGAGTAGTTACTCTTGGTTTTTATTGTACAGGGCTTGCTGCTTGCTATGATAAAAATACAAATAAACCAGACCTACCGGTGCAATGAAAATAGCGAATACCCAGCATAACAGCATCGTAATCATTTTTGTAAACAGCATTACAATGGCATTAATGAAAAAAACGTTTTGCCCCATAATGAAGTCGATTATGCTTTCATACACAAAGCGGGCATAAGGATAAAGCAGTGTGGAAATGACCATAAATGAAATCATTCCGATTGAGGTAGGCCGGGTGGTTTGATACTGCATGAGCAGGAATAAAGCCGGGAAAATAAGGCCGAATATAAATTGACGGATATAGTAATTTAGCGATAGTCCCCCAAGGGTTTTAACGATAATAGGATGCATTTTTTCCGAAAAATAGTTGAATATTAAAATTTGTGCATAATTATATCGTTGCAATGCAAATTATGACAAATAGTAAATTTCTATTATCTTTAGCACGAAGATAATACAGGACCTTTAACCTGTTTAACTTTGCCATTTTCTTTGTCTTTTGCGTCAACCCTGATTTTAACGCCTTTTTTTACCATATCTTTCAAAGCATCATCGCCACACATGACCCTTCGCATTTGGTCTATTGGCTGTAAAAACGCAGTATCTGGGTAAGTATCTAAATCCCTTCTCATGGTAAAAACCTGTGTGCCACCTTCTTTGCCTTTATAAGAAAGCTCCCAGCCTTTGGGAATTGACATGGTTTCCATATAAAATGCCGCGATAAGTGGACCCGGAAAGGGTTCAGCAGAAGCTGTGGTGCTGGCTACTGCCAATAAACCTGCGATTAAATATTTCTTCATTTTTGTTTCCTCGTGTTAAGTTTAATTTTTGAATAGTATATCTCATAATCCTTCCCGAAAATATCGCTTGAAATATCTGCCGGCACAGAAACGCCCGAGGGCGTTTCCGTTCTTCCGCTTACATGCCTGGCAATACGGCAATATCAATCACATTGCCTGGCAGGCCATCAATTTTACCCAAGGTGTTTGGTTTGCCACTGTCCAGATCCAGTGTATGTAAAGTGGTTCCGGTTAGCAGGTAGGCGGTATTGCCGCCTTTGCCATCGCTGTCAATATCCATGGCCACTACTTTCAGATTATCGACAATTTTGCCAATGGGTTGCTGAACACCATCGTTGGGTGGGTTCTGTAACATCAGGCTATTGCTGGCCAGGTCAATGGTATGTAGTGCCGTGCTTTTAGTGCCTGTATAGGAGTTGGTGTAAGCACCTGCCGCGATGTTAGGTTTTTTGCCGGCATGAGGGCCATCTGCGGCATAACTTGTACTGCCATCCACAGCGACTTCACCGGTTTCAACATTAACCCGAAAATTGGTGCCGTCGTTTGCCAGAAGACGCAGTTTGTCGGCGGCTGGGTTGAAGTCAACCACGGCATGGCCACTACCTGGCAATTCCTTGTTTAGTTTCACTACTTTGCTGGTGGCACCAGTAGAAAGGTCCAGGGTATACAACTGATGGTTGTTACCCAGCGCATAAAGCTTGCCATCGACGGGACGGACATCAAAACCGCGCAGCGGGCTTGGGCTATTGGCAGCCATATTAGCGGTGACTTTCTGGCTGCTGCTGTCAATTTTATAAAGTTGGCCATCGGCAGTCAGGGCCAGCAAGGTTGCAGCACTGGCGGTGCCTGCAATAAGGGCGGTTGCACTTGTGGTTAAAGCAATGGAAAGAAGGGTTTTACGTAGGTTCATCAGGTTTCTCTCAGTGTGTTTTTTGGTATAAATCAAGGCTAAAAAATTTTAGCTTTGCAGGCACTGTGTTAAAGCACCTGATATATATACCCACGAGTGAGCACCTTGGATGTCGCGATTTGAAAATAAATTTTCCCATCGCGACTTTTATGTAAAAACCGCGTTTAGTTGATCGCGGCCATGACTGCCCGGCCAATAAAAAGCACTTGGCCGGTTGGCCGGTTGAGAGGGGAGCCGCCTTCCGGTTCCAGCGTCAGTTCAAACAGCTGGCCGGCCTGTACCGCGCCAATTTGTTCTGCCGGCAGTTGCAGTGGCTTACCGGGTTCAACCAAACCCAAAGAGCGAGGGCCAATGGCGGGATCAACCAAAGTCCAGAACTGGATTGAACGGTTGGCCGGGATGGGCTGATCGTTCAGGGGTTCCAGCAGCAAGCGGCCACCTTGATCAATATGCACAACCCAGCCAGGTTGGGCGGATTCGCCTGGTGGCTGCAAGACGGCCGTATAGCGGCTGGCTGAAATATCGTTTTTCCAAAGCTCTGGCACTATAACAATGAGTAGGGCAAAGGCCAGAACAGCACTGGCAAGCCGCCAGGTAGTCAGGCTTTGCCACCTGTTTTTCCATAGGCTTGCACGCTTGACGGGAGTGGCCAACCCAAGACTTTTCTGCAGGCGAGGCCATAATTGTGCCGAGGGTGTTTGTGGTGGTAGCTGGTCGCTGAGCTCAAGGAAATGCTGCTGCCATTGCAGAGCCATTTGGGCTGCATCTTTATCATTTTCAATCAGATCGTGAATTTTTTTGGCTTGCGCTTCATCAAGCAGCCCCAATAAATATTCACCAATCAGCGTACGCAGTTCATCAGGATGTTGGGAATTCATGCTTGCAAGCACTCCTGTAAGGCGCGAAGACCGGCGCGGATACGGCTTTTAATAGTGCCTAGCGGAATGGTCAGGCGGCTGGCGATTTGTTCATGGGTCAGGCCATGATAGAAGGCCAGTAAAATGGGGTGTCTTCGGTTACGGTCAATGCCTCGCAAACAACGGTTTAGCTGTTTCTGTTCACTTTTCTGTTCAAGCAGTTCGGTTGCCTGGGGGCTGTCATCGACAATACGTTCGACAAAGTCGTCATTTAGCTCTGCGTAACGGCCATGGCTGCGTAATTGGTTAAGGGCACGGTAGCGCAGGATACTGTAAATCCAGGCACGACCGCTACCCAGTGCACGCTGGAAACGCCGGGCATGGCGCCAGATTTGTACGAAGGTGTCGTGCAGGCAGTCTTCAGCCAGGCCGCGATCCCCCAGCATACTGATGGCCAGCCCCAGCATTTGGGCGGATTCCTTTTGGTACAGGGCATTGAAGGCCTGCTCATCCTGTTTTGCACAGGCTTCCAAATGGCTTTCATAATCGAATAACGATGGCGCCATGAAAAGGTATCCCTCTAGTCTGTAAGTGTGTCAATAACTGTATTTAATCACAATCATGTTTGATGATTGTGATGTATTGCCAGAATTCATTGAAAGCCTTATTTGTTTTATGCTGTTGGGGCTTTGGGGTATTAGCCTGCACTCAATCTCCAGGCCAAGGCGGCCAGGGTTGCCAATAGAACGGGTAGGGTGATAACAATACCTACCCTGAAGTAATAGCCCCAGGTAATCGTCAGGTTTTTTCGCGAAAGCACATGAAGCCATAGCAAAGTGGCCAGGCTGCCAATAGGTGTAATTTTAGGACCAAGATCACTGCCAATCACATTGGCGTAAATCATGGCTTCTTTGATGGCACCGGTGGCTTGGCTGGATTCAATGGACAATGCCCCTACCAACACGGTAGGCAGGTTGTTCATAATGGATGACAGAAAAGCGGTAAGGAATCCGGTTCCTATTGCTGCGCTCCAAAGTCCCTGGTTGCCCAACCAGTTTAACAGTATTGCAATATGGTCGGTTAGACCGGCATTACGCATTCCATATACCACCAGGTACATGCCCAACGAGAAAATCACAATAGACCAGGGTGCTTCTTTCATGATTTTTCTGGTGCTAATGACCTGACCGCGACCGGCAACAACTAACAGAATAGTCGCGCCAATAGCGGCAATGGCGCTGACTGGAATGCCAAAATCTTCAAGAATAAAAAAACTAATCAGTAATAGTGCCAATACACACCAGCCTGCACGAAAGGTGGTGATGTCACGAATGGCTGTGCTGGGGTGTTTAAGTTGTGTGTGATCATAGCTGGCAGGAACACTGGTACGAAAATACCAGAGCAAAACCAGTATGGTTGCTGCAACTGACACGATGTTAACCGGTACCATAACAGCGGCATATCGGGAAAAGCTGATATCAAAAAAATCAGCTGAAACGATATTGACCAGATTGGAGACAATGAAAGGCAAACTGCCGGTATCGGCAATGAAGCCGGCAGCCATGACAAACGCCAGGGTGGCACTGGGACCAAATCCCAGGGCCAATAGCATGGCCATCACAATGGGGGTAAGAATAAGGGCTGCCCCGTCATTGGCAAAAAATGCGGAAACGACAGCGCCAAGCAAAATAATCAGACTGAATAAAACTTTGCCTTTGCCACCGCCCCAGCGGGAGACATGCAGTGCTGCCCATTCAAAAAAGCCAGCTTCATCCAACAGTAAGCTGATGATAATAATAGCGATAAAGGTCGCGGTAGCATTCCAGACAATATCCCAAACGACAGGGATATCACTTATTTGTATGACACCAAATAATAAGGCCAGTAAGGCACCTAAAGAGGCACTCCAGCCGATGCCTAAACCACGAGGTTGCCAAATGACAAAAGTAATGGTCACAATAAAAATGGCTAAAGATGCAAACACGATATTTCCTGTTGATTAAATGCAGTATGTCAGTGGTTAATATTTAAGATAAAAATACGCCAAGTTGTTTGGCCTGGGGTAATTGTTAATCTGGCAGGACAGTCGCTTTTCAATTCAATTTTCAGATTTGACATGCGGTTCAGGTGATGTGACCAGGCAGCTATCTCCAGCACAGCAATTTTCAGTTAAATAATCCAATAAGGTTGACATGGACTCGAACTTTACCGAGTAAATGACATACCGGCCTTCATGTTTTGACGCCAGAAGATCGGCATTCATGAACTCTTTCAAATGAAAGGATAGTGAAGAGGGAGGTATCCCTAGCGTTTCTGCAAGTTGTCCGGCCTGCAAGCCGGCAGAGCCGGCCTGTACCAGTTGTCGATAGGCTTCAAGTCGGGCTTCATGGGCCAGTGCAGACAAGGCTTTTACGGCATCTTTGGTTTCCATCAGCGTTCCTGTGTTGTCTTTTTGTTTCTATATTTCGATATTTATCGAATTATAGTATACTACCGTGATTGATGCTATTTGATTAACAGTAATTTAAAATTTTAATGGGTCAGTTGTCCGTTAATATCTCAGTTAATACGCGCAGCTGTACCAAGCTTAAAGTATATGATTGCTCACTACAGGAACACTTATGAACAACGTTACCATCTACCATAACCCTAACTGTGGCACTTCTCGCAATACATTGGCCATGATACGCAATGCGGGGATAGAACCCGTCATTATTGAATATTTAAAAACCCCGCCTACCCGCGAAACCATAAAATCAATGGTTGCCAAAGCCGGGCTTACCGTTCGCGAGGCATTACGGGAAAAGGGTACACCGTATCAGGAGCTGGGGCTTTCAAACCCGGCGCTTACCGAAGAACAGTTACTGGATGCCATTGAAGCGCACCCCATCCTGATGAACCGGCCGTTTGTGGTGACTTCCATGGGAGTGAGATTGTGTCGGCCCTCTGAAGTGGTGCTGGAAATTTTGCCAGCCGCGCAGCAAGGCGCTTTTTCCAAGGAAGATGGGGAAGTGGTGATTGATGCAACGGGCAAGCGGGTAAACCTATGAAGAAAACATTGCCAAATATAGAGCCATCGGTGTTTGAGATACCTGATTTGGAGAAATTGGGATTAACGCAGGGTAGTGCGCATCCACCGCGCATTCTCTTGCTATATGGGTCGCTTCGGGAAACCTCATATAGTAAATTACTTACCCTGGAAGCCGAGCGCATTTTGCAGCAGTTGGGGGCGCAAACGCGTGTATTTGATCCGTATGATTTGCCGGTTACCGATAGCGTGCCCGCTGATCATCCCAAGGTGGTTGAGCTTCGCCAGTTGTCTGAGTGGTCAGAAGGACAAGTATGGTGCAGTCCGGAGCGGCACGGTACCTTAACGGCAGTATTAAAAAACCAGATTGACTGGTTGCCACTACAAAGTGGTGCCATTCGTCCTACACAGGGGCGTACCCTTGCCGTTATGCAGGTAAGTGGTGGTTCGCAGTCTTTCAATGCAGTTAATGCATTGCGTGTTTTGGGTCGCTGGATGCGGATGGTGACTATTCCCAATCAATCTTCCGTACCCAAAGCCTATCAGGAGTTTGATGAAAATGGCAGAATGAAGCCATCTGCGTATTACGATAGAGTGGTGGACGTGATGGAAGAACTGTATAAATTCACTTTGCTGATCCGTGATCGTTCTGATTACTTGACCGATCGTTATAGTGAGCGCAAGGAAACAGCACCGCAACTGCTCACCACACTGGCTGCAGCCGCAATGAGTCACGAGAATTAACCTGGAAATAACACATTCATGTCCACTTCTCAGGCCAATGTATCCGCAGATATCCCTAAAGTGTCTGCTAACCCGGATCGTGCCTTGGTGCTTATTACGGCATTGGGTATCGGACAAATATGCGGCTGGGGGTCGCTATATTACAGTTTTCCCCTGATTGCCGAAGCCATGATGGCAGAACTGGGGTGGTCCAGAACCAATTTATACGGTGCTGCGACGGCAGGCCTGGTGCTGGCTGGGTTTCTTGCCTACCCGGTAGGGGTGGCTGTTGATAAAGGCTACGGCAGGCGGCTAATGGCTGGCGCGTCATTATTGGCTGGCCTGCTTATTTTTATGTGGTCCCAGGTAAGCAGTTTGCTAGGGTTTTATTTAATTATTGCCGGTGTGGGGGCGTTGCAGGCGGCTACCTTGTATGAGCCTGCATTTGCAGTCATCGTCCGTCGGGTGGGGCCGGCCAGGGCAAGGTCTGGTATTACTGCCATTACTTTATGGGGCGGATTTGCCAGTACCGTGTTTATTCCACTGGTTCAGTTTCTGCTGGATCACTGGGGGTGGCGTGATGCCTTGCTGGTGTTGGCCCTCATTAACGGGGTGCTTTGTGCTGCGTTATATTATGGTTTCATCAGGCCCGAAAAAGATATTGTCCACGTCATCCCGTCCCACCATGAATGTCAGCAACAAACCGATCAACAGGCCATTAGGGCTTCATTCCGGCAGCCCGTATTTTGGCTTTTAATGCTGGCGCTTACTGCGTATGCCGGTGCTTTCACTGCCTTCACTTTTCATATGTATCCGCTGTTTCTTGAGGGCGGATTGTCTACTCAGAATGTGGTTTGGGTAATTGCTACCATTGGGCCGGCACAGGTGGCGGGGCGCATCCTGATCAGCATGTTTGGGGCAGGCATGTCCATGCGACGCATTGGTACCTTGGTGGTTGTCATTTTTCCCCTTGTGTTTATTGTATTGGCGCTGCAGCCGTCCAGTTTCTGGATCGTTGCCGCGGCCTGTATTGCCTACGGGGCCAGTAACGGGATTTTTACCATTGTACGCGGGCTGGTTGTACCCGAAATGCTAAGCACCCGGGCTTATGGTGCACTCAACGGTATTTTGACATTTCCCAGCACCCTGGCCAAAGCCTTTGCACCTTTGGTGGCAGCCTGGATCTGGTCAAGTACCATGAGTTACGGTGCTGTCAGTTGGGCGATCGCCATTTGCGCAATACTGCTGGCCATCAGTTTTTGGCTGGCGGCCTGGGTTAGCCGGCGGTAGGCCCATGAAAATTGATGTTTACCTTGCCAAAAATCCAATAATCAGCGCGTTAATCAGGTCAATAAAGAACCCGCAGACCAGCGGCACCACAATAAAGGCGCGTGGGGCGTTACCGTATACGCGGGTAACGGCACTCATATTGGCAATGGCAGTGGCCGTGGAACCCAGCGCGATGCCGCCAAAGCCTGAACACATGACGGCGGCTTCATAATCACGTCCCATGACTTTGAAAACCACCAACAGGATGAAAGCAATAACCAGTAAAATCTGTAGAATCATGGTGACGGTAATAAACGTAATCATGGGTTGCAAGACCCACAGTTGCAAGCCCATTAGCGCCATAGTCAGGAAAATACCAAGGCATAAATCAGAGATTAGTGCAATGCCAGGTTGCATGCTGTGCCAGCGCCAGATGCGGCCGCCTTTGGGAACGACCAGTGCCGTTACCGAACGGATAATAATGCCAGCCAGTAGGCAACCCACAAAGGCGGGCAGGTTAAGGCCGGTAAAGGCAATCAGGCGAATAATCACACGACCCATGATCAGGCAGATATTCAGCCAGAAAATGGCCATTAGTACGCCGTAGTAGTTAAGCCGCTTGTAGGGCTCATCCTGGTAGCGCATCCCAATATCAAGTTCGGGATCGGCCGACGTTTGTATGCGATGTCGCTTGATTAGGAGGCTGGCTATTGGGCCCCCAATCATACATGCGGCAATCATGCCCATCATGTTGGATGCAATACCAATTTCAACGGCATTTTCCAGTTTCAGGGTGTCAACAAAATGCGTGGCCCAGGCCATGGTAGTGCCAACACCGCCGGTTAATGAAATGGAGCCGGCCATTAAGCCAATTCTGGCATCCATGCCAAAGTATTTGGCAATACTCATGCCAAGCAGGTTTTGCAATAACATGAAAATCGAGGCAATAACCACCAGGATAATTAATGCCCGCCCCCCTTGTTTCAGCGTTTGAATATTAGTGTTAAGTCCAATGGCTGCAAAGAAATACAGGAGCAGCATGTCGCGTACGCCAAGGGTAAAGGAAATCTGCAGATCCAGTAGATAATAAGCCATGCAAACAATAATGGTGCAGACCAGCCCACCAATGACGGGTTCTGGAATACTGTATTTCTGTAGCCAGGTAATACGATTGCTTAAGCCTTTGCCAATAAACAAAAGCAGAATAGCCAGCGTGAAACTGGCGATGGCATTAATTTCTAAAGAGTGTTGCAACGAATTTGCCTTTAACTGATAAGGATTGCAGGTAATGGTTTTATACCTGGATAAATTTGTTGCGAATTATAACCCTCAGAAGTTACTTTAGGTTGCGCTGCTGTATTTATTTGGGCCGGTAAACCTCTATTTTTTGCACCGCAACAACTAAAATTTCATCAGGCTGGCAGCCATACGCCTTGACCGCTTTTTTTATGGCATCACCCCCGCTTTTGGCAAGGATCTGAACCGTTTTTCCATTGCTGAGTTTTAATGTGTATTTATGCATTTGTTTTCAAGGTAAGGTTGGCTGGCTGTGGTGTCTTAGGCAGACTGGGATTGTTTTTTATCAGGAAGCGTTAATGAGATGATAGCCGCAAGGAGTAAAAATACGCCAGCCGAACCGAAAGAAATCCAGTGGGTACCGAATGTTTCATAGGCCCAGCCGCCCAGCCATGAACTAATCATACCGCCCACCTGGTGTCCTACATAGGCCAGGCCATACAGGACGCCTACCAGTTTAACGCCATAGATATCGGCCAGAATGGCTGAAGAAAGGGCAATGCTGCCGGCCCAGACCACGCCACCCACGGTGGCTACACCAAAAAGTTGCCAGTTAACGGCTACCATGACAAGCCCGAAAAAACCCAGTCCACGTACAAAATAAATAACTGCCAGCATATAGCGTCGCGGCAGGATATCGGAAATGCGTCCTAGCACCAAGGTACTGAAAATCGCAATCAGGCCAATCAGGCCGATGCCCAGTGCACTGCTGGCCGAGTCAAAACCGTGGTCCATCAGCATGGGAACGCCATGGGCACCTAACAGGTTCATGCTATACCCACAGGCAAAAAGTCCAAGTACGACTTTCCAGAATGGTGCGGTGTGCAGGGCTTGTTTCAGGCTGACAGGGGAAGTTTGTGGGGGTGATTGGGTAGTGGCGGTTTTTTTTGCTGAAGGCGTGTTTAACTGGTCTGCATTTTCTGGCGGGTGCTCTCGGATGATAAAGAGCGCGGCGTAAATGGTAATAAGGGCAAAAACAGTGGCAAAACCAAGGATGGTTTCTTTCCAGCCAAAGGTTTCATTGGTATAGGTAAATAAGGGTGTCATGATGGCGATGCCCGCCATGGAACCAGTGGATAAAAAGAACAGGGCCATGCCTCTTTGCCGGACAAACCAGCGGCTAATGACCGGTGTAAGGGCCACCTGACTGGTAAAAGCCAATCCGATAGACAGGAAAATACCATACGCAAAGAAAAAATTGGTCAGGCTGCTTGCCATGGTTGTCCAGATGGAAGAGGCAACCACAATGGCTGTTCCAAGCAATAGAACAAAACGGGTGCCCTTGGTGCCAACCAGATAGCCGGCAACAGGCATGCCAAGCCCGTAAAAAAGCATGCCGATGGCAATAACCCCTGAGAGTTCACTTCGGGTAAATTGCAAGTCATTGATAATAGGTAAAAAAAACGGGCCTATGCCTAATCGCATGCCCACAGTCAGCAAAGTCAGAATGGTAGCGGCGGCCACAATGTTCCAGCCGTAATACCATTGTTTGTTTGATTGTTTGTCCATTGATGTTTTTGTTATAAAAAAGAAGGTTATTTGAGGGTAACAAGTTTAATGATAATTGGCCAGTTTGGGTGAAAATTTTAAGGTTGTCAAAGTTGGAAAAAAATTGAAGAGTTGTTTTATCTGTTTTATTTTAATTATTAATTCAATAGTAGTTTGAGAATCAAAACTATGGAAATAGCTGGGGCTGGCCGTTAGGTGCTTTTAATAAGGACGGCAAAGCAGCCAGCAAATTTGCGGCAACTGCTTTGGTTGATTGTATCCAAGCTGCAATCAATCTGGAGCCGTCCACCTTTTCAGGTGTGGCGATTATATGATAAATTATTTAATACTTAAAATATAAATGTGTAAGCGCCTGTGTTTTTTAGCACTAATGGGTAAAAACACCACAGGTAAATGATGATAATGTTGAATTTATCGGATTGCCTGAATCAATGGCATGATAACGTTGTTTTGGATTTAACGTTAAGGATAAAAAAATGAAAACCTTATTATTGGTTCGACATGCAAAATCAAGCTGGAGTGATCCCGCCCTGCCGGACCGTATTCGTCCATTGGCGGGCAGGGGAAAGCGCGATGTCGTTAAAATGGGCGAGCGTTTGGCAAACCGAGGGGGCAAACCAGATTTGATGGTGAGCAGCCCTGCTGTGCGTACCGCGGAAACGGCAAAAGCCCTTGGCAAGGAATTGGGATACAAACACAGGAATATTGTCGTGAATGACCGCTTGTATGCCTGCCAGCCTGGCGATATTCTTGAGGTCGTGAAAGATTTTGATGACAGGCTGTCGTATATCATGCTGGTTGGGCATAATCCGGAGCTGACTGAATTTGTGCATTTGTTTACAGACAGCGTTGATTATATGCCGACCTGCGCCATGCTGGAATTACAGTTTGAGGTTGATACCTGGGCAGATATTTCCCGTGAAAATTTGCGTCAGGCTGTGTTTGATTTTCCCAAGAATGAGTCCCCGGAAGGGTAATTGGCAAATGTGTATGGCCAATTACCCGGGCAGTCCACAGGTATTTCTTGCAGAGCAGGAGGGGGCGGTTGTTTCGGAATGATCACCATATATAAATATAATCACTTGAATTTACAGGGATTATTAGTTGGAAACTGATCAATGTTGTGTGCGGTTTTGTAATATACTGTCCTGAGATTGTTTGTTCGGGTTTAACCAGCAGTCAATACCATAACAGAAGGAACCATCATGGCAAAGATTCTAGTTCTTTATTATTCTTCCTACGGGCATATAGAAACCATGGCGCAAGCGGTGGCCGAAGGTGCGCGGGCGGTGGCAGGCACCGAGGTAGTGGTTAAACGGGTACCGGAACTGGTTCCCGAAGATGTTGCCCGCAATGCGCATTTCAAACTGGACCAGCAGGCGCCTATCGCCACTACGGCAGAACTGGTTGAATACGATGCTGTTATTTTTGGCACACCTACCCGTTTTGGCAATATGGCGGCCCAAATGAAAAACTTCCTGGATCAAACCGGTGGTTTATGGGCTTCGGGGGCGCTAATTGGCAAAGTAGGCAGTGTGTTTACCTCTACCGCCACCCAGCATGGCGGACAGGAAAGCACCATTTTAGCCACCCATACTGTTTTGTTACACCAAGGGTTTATTCTGGTTGGCTTGCCCTATTCATTTCAGGGCCAAATGATTATGAATGAAATTACCGGCGGTAGCCCCTATGGTGCCTCGACCATTGCTGGAGGTGACGGTTCCCGAAAACCCAGTAAAAATGAGCTGGATGGTGCGCATTATCAAGGTAAACATGTAGCCGAAATCACGACAGCGCTAGTCAAGGGCAGGGGCGTATAAAAACCGGAATAATTTATCCACATGGTTGAACATGTCCACAAATTTTGTTGAGATCATTGTGGATAACTATTTCATAAGATTGTAATAAAAATTTAAGTTATTGATAAATATATAGTTATATTTGTTTTTGGGTGATTTGATCGTTTAATACGCGTTTTCTGTATTTATAAGCAGATTACCAGTTTATTACGGGTTAGAGGGTGTCTGGGCCAAACGGTCGTGTTTTCATGGTTTACATTATTTTTCATGCGATCTATATAATTAATAGTAATATAGAGTCAATGAATTTGTTGTTCTTTTTTTAAAAAAATCAGCCTATACTTTTCTGGAATTTAATCTATCACTCTGAAGTATTTCAGCAATTTTTTTGTAGGTATCTTTATGGCTAAATGGTTTTCTGATAATGCACAGGCAATAGGCCGCACCCCTTTGGTTAAATTGAATCGCGTTACCGATGGCGCCGGTGCCACGGTTCTGGCAAAAATTGAAGGGCGTAACCCCGCTTATTCGGTCAAGTGCCGTATTGGTGCCGCGATGGTTGCTGATGCAGAACAAAAAGGTATTTTGACCGCCGGAAAAGAAATTGTTGAACCTACCAGTGGCAATACCGGTATTGCGCTGGCGTTTGTGGCCGCTTCAAAAGGTATCCCCATTACCTTGACCATGCCCGACACGATGAGTATTGAGCGTCGTAAACTGTTGGCCGCGTTTGGTGCCAAACTGGTGCTAACCGAAGGCGCTAAAGGCATGAATGGTGCCATTGCCAAGGCTGAAGAAATTTTCGCCTCAGACCCATCCAAATATGTTTTGCTGCAACAATTTAAAAATCCGGCCAACCCTGCAATTCACGAGTCCACCACAGGCCCCGAAATCTGGAACGATACCGATGGCGCTATCGATATTCTGGTTTCCGGTGTTGGAACGGGCGGTACCATTACCGGCATTAGCCGTTATATTAAAAATACTAAAGGCAAACAAATCCAGTCTGTTGCCGTAGAGCCGACGGACAGTCCGGTGATTACACAAGCCCGCAACGGTAAAGAAATCAAGCCCGGTCCACATAAAATCCAGGGTATTGGTGCCGGTTTCATCCCGGAAGTACTTGATCTTTCCCTGATTGATGTCGTAGAGCAGGTCAGCAATGAAGATGCCATGGAATATGCGCTGCGCCTTGCCCGTGAAGAAGGTATTATTTCTGGTATTTCAAGTGGCGCAGCAGTTGCAGCTGCCGTGCGTTTGGCCAAACTACCCGAGAACGCGGGTAAAGTTATTGTCGCCATCTTGCCTGATTCAGGTGAACGCTATTTAAGCTCCATCTTGTTCGAAGGCCTGTTCGATGAAAAAGGCCTGGTGGTTTCCATTTGATAAGCATTTAACAAAATTTCGGGTTTTAACAAGCTTTCAATTATTAGCCAGGTGCATGAAACCCGTAAAAAATAAATGAGCATAGTGTGGTCTTCTCGCCAAAACAGGCTTTTATTCTTCTTTGAACATGCTAGAATCCGTTTACTTCATTGGGGAGTAGCCTCTCTGTTTCCAGAGGTTTGCGTCAACATACTTGGCATTCGCCATGGCGCAAACGGTTTACATAAAACTTGGCAAGACCTTTGATTATCGCGCTTCCCATATTGGCCGGAGAAGTGCGGTAGTCATTCGTCTCTTTCCGGCCAAGGTGTAATTTATGGAAGCGCTTCTTGTTTCTACCGGCGTTGTTGCCCTGGCCGAAATGGGTGACAAAACCCAGCTGCTGGCGTTTATTCTTGCCGCCCGCTTTAAAAAACCCCTGCCCATTATTCTAGGTATTCTTGTCGCTACCTTAGTCAATCACGGTTTGGCCGGTGCACTGGGTGGCTGGATCACATCTGCCGTCAGCCCCGAGATCTTGCGTTGGGTGCTGGGACTTTCATTTATCGCGATGGCCATCTGGACCCTGATTCCCGATAAAATCGAAGAAGAAGAAACCACGATTGCCGGAAAACTTGGGGTTTTTGGGGCAACACTGATTACTTTTTTCCTGGCGGAAATGGGAGATAAAACCCAGATTGCCACGGTAGCCATGGCTGCCCACTATTCAGCGCCAGCAATTGGGGCTCACTTTACAACGCTATTAATGGTAATCATGGGTACTACATTAGGTATGCTGATTGCCAATGTTCCGGCAGTGTTCATTGGGGATAAGCTGGCCGACCGGATTCCCATGAAACTGGTTCATACGATTGCCGCGTTTATTTTTGCGGCACTGGGTGTGGCAACTTTGCTGGGGGCTGGTTCGGATCTGGGCTTTTAGAAATAAAATGAATTATAGTTAGACCTGTGCGAATACTGTTTGGTGAGTGAAAGGTAAAATGCGTTACTTTTATTTTCAATGTGGATCATATGCAAGCTGAATTTCTGGTTACCGAGCAGCGGGCAGATGGCAATTATCTTTGTGTCCAGGGTGACTGGACACTGGATAATTTTGCTGCATTGGAAAAGCTCTCAAGTCGATATAAAAAGCAGCAGTTACCCGAGAAAAACAGTCTGGATACAAGTCGTCTTGGTATGCTTGATACCGTTGGCGCATCAACGCTGATTCAATTATTGGGACAGGAAAATACTCGTCAGCTATTGCAGGCAGGCAGTATGTTGCCGGCAGAAAAGAAAGCGCTTATCCAGACGGTTGCACAGGCACTTGAATTAACAAGCACTTCTGCACAAAAGAAAAAAACGGGAGTAATGAGCCGTTTTTTTGGGCAAATAGGGTGCTCAATTATCGCTGTCTGGCAACAGCTCATTTCGCTTCTGGGTTTTGCGGGGCTAACACTTGAAGCCCTGTTTCGTCTTCTTTGGCATCCCCGTCAATGGCGTTTTACCTCGGTGGTTGCTCAGGTCCATACCAGTGGGCTTAATGCAGTACCCATTGTCATGTTGCTGACCTTTATGGTGGGCGCCGTGATTGCTTTTCTGGGTGCTACCGTATTGGCCGAGTTTGGCGCTTCCATTTACACGGTGCATTTGGTGGCCTTTTCCAATTTGCGTGAATTCGCCATTTTGCTCACATCCATTCTAATGGCCGGCAGAACTGCCAGTGCATTTACGGCACAGCTTGGTTCCATGAAAGTGAATGAGGAAATAGATGCACTCAGGGCCTCAGGCCTGAATCCTGTCAATCTATTGGTTATCCCACGGGTGCTGGCGTTACTTGTTTCCTTGCCTATACTTACTTTCCTGGGCATGGTTTCGGGGATCTTGGGCGGCATGGCGGTATGTACTTTAAGCCTGGGTATTTCTCCGGTCATGTTCATGGATATCATTAGCGAAAATGTGGCGGTTCGTCATTTCTGGATTGGTATTGCCAAGGCACCGGTTTTTGCCTTTGTGATTGCTGTGGTCGGGTGCCATGAAGGTTTCAAGGTGGATGGTAGTGCCCAATCGGTGGGTGAACACACCACCTCCAGTGTGGTGCAAGGTATTTTTCTGGTGATTCTGCTTGATGCCCTGGCTGCATTGTTTTTTATGGAGATGGGATGGTAGGTAAATTGCCTGAAAATCCTAAACCTGTCATTGAAGTCAGGGATCTGGTGAACAGTTTTGGCACTCATGTCGTACACAAAGATCTTGATCTGGATGTCTATCAGGGTGAAATAATGGGAGTCGTCGGTGGTTCGGGTACCGGTAAATCGGTGCTGTTGCGATCTATTGTAGGCCTGCTTAGACCCGCTTCAGGTTCTGTTAAGGTCTTTGGGCAAAACCTGCTTCAGTTGTCAGACCAAGACCGCTCACAGCTGGAGAAAAAATTTGGTGTGTTATTTCAGCGTGGTGCCTTGTATTCATCCCTTACGGTACTTGAAAACGTGGCTTTTCCGTTGATAGAGCAGACTGGCCTGAAACGGGCTGATGCCGAGGAAATTGCCCGCCTGAAAATTGCCTTGGCCGGTTTGCCCGCTAAAGCTGCCGATGATTACCCGGCCAGTTTGTCAGGGGGCATGATCAAGCGAGCTGCCCTGGCTCGTGCCTTGGCACTGGATCCTGCCATTCTGTTTTTGGATGAGCCAACGGCGGGGCTTGATCCCATTGGCGCTGCCAGTTTTGACCAGCTTATCATGACTTTGTGCAATGCCCTGGGACTGACTATTTTTCTGGTTACCCATGATCTGGATACGCTGTATACCGCTTGTGACCGGGTTGCTGTCTTGTCGGAAAAGAAAGTGCTGGCCGTTGATGTACTGGAAAAAATAGAGCAAGTTGACAATCCCTGGATTCAGGAATATTTTCATGGCCCCCGAGGAAGGGCGGCCTATCATGCCGGACATTCGTTGTCCCAGGAGTAGAAAGAATGGAACCCAAGGCGCATCACGTGCTGATTGGCATTTTTACCGTGGTATGCACGGCGGCAGCCTTGTTATTTGCCCTGTGGCTGGGTAAAACCAGTGCGGACAATAATGCACGTTATTACATTATTGAATTTAATCAGGGCGTAAGTGGCTTGTCCAAAGGTAGTGCCGTGCAATACAGTGGCATCAGGGTGGGCGATGTCGTATCCCTGTCATTGGCGCCTGATGACCCGCGCAAGGTGCTTGCCCGGGTAAGAGTTCAGGGGGATGTGCCTATCAGACAGGATGTCACTGCCAAGTTAAGTATAACCGGCATTACCGGTCTTTCCGTGATTGAGTTTAGTGGTGGCTCGCCAGGCAGTCCGGCGTTGGTGGGGGTTGATGATGAAGAGCCGGTTATTGTGGCTACGCCCTCGGCGCTGATGGCGTTGTTGAGTAATGGTGAGTCATTAATGTACAACCTGACAGAACTGATTATGAATGCCAGAAATGTCTTGTCTGATGAAAATGCCAAAAAAATTGGTAATACCCTTGATAACATTGAAAAAATAAGTAATTTCCTGACTGCCCAGGAAACCAGTGTGGATGGCTTGCTAACCGAGGTGACGGCAATGGTCAAACAGGTTAATGGCGCCATGAAATTTATTTCCGATTTGGCCAGTAATGGCAATGATTTGCTTAGCCGTCAGGGTACCAAGGTTTTGCAAAGTGCGACTGAAGCCATGAAATCAGTGGAAAATGCAGGTGCCAATCTTCAGCAACTGGTTAAAAACAATCAGGGCGCTATCGGGCAGGGCATGCAGGGTCTCAAGGGTATTGGTCCGGCTCTGCTTGAGTTCAGGAGTGCATTCAGTGATTTACAGGGTATTATCCGTCAATTAAAAGAAAATCCTTCCGAGTATCTGTTGCGCGGCAATCAAATTAAGGAGTTCAGGCCATGATACGGCAATCCAGGCGCATCATCATGTCATCGCTGGTTTTATTACTTGGCGCTTGCTCAATTCTTCCCAAATCAGATCCGCTCACGGTTTATCAATTGCCGGCCTCCAGTGGCATAACGGCAACGGCCTCTCAGGGTTTGTCTGCCAAGTCTTTAATTGTTTTTACCCCTTATTCCAGTGATTTTCTGGATACTGAGCGCATCGCTGTGATACCAGCCGGGAATCGCCTCAGTGTTTATGAGGGTAGTCGCTGGGGAGATCCTGTACCGGTTGTTTTTCGCAATCGGCTTATCCAGGATTTCAGGAGAACTAACGGCCTGAAAGCGGTTGGCAACCCGCGCGAGAATCTGCTTGCCAATTATCAGTTGCGTGGTGACCTGACCGCTTTTCAGGTTGAATTCCGTCGTGGGCAGCCCACTGCAGTCATTACCTTTGATGCCAGTCTTACCGATGGCCAAAGCGGCAGGGTAATTGCCAGTCAGCATTTCAGTGTTGCCGAACCGGTTGACGGGCGCCAGGTACCCGAAGTTGTTCAGGCTTTCGGGGAGGCCTCCACCCAAATTAATAATGACATTATTCAATGGGTGTATCGGGTGGCCGGAAAATGAAAGTAGTTGTGCAGCGGGTACAAGAGGCTAGTGTCACGGTAGATGGTGGGGTGAAAGCAAGTATTGGCCGGGGAATGTTATTGCTGGTGGGCATAACCCCTGATGATACACAAAAGGATATTGATTATCTGGTGCGTAAAATAACCCAGCTGCGAATTTTTGATGATGAGCAGGGTGTCATGAATTTGTCCATCCTTGACAAAGGCCTGGATATTCTGGCGGTTAGCCAGTTTACGCTACTGGCAGATACCCGGAAGGGAAATCGTCCTTCTTATATCAAGGCGGCCCGTCCGGAAATGGCATCACCTTTTTTTGAGCATTTTGTACTGGCCCTTGAAAAAACCATGGGCAAAACGGTGCCAACCGGGATATTTGGGGCGGATATGCGCGTTGCCCTTACCAACGATGGGCCTGTCACCATTTTGTTGGATAGTGTTTATGAGTAATGAAGCAGTCTTGTTAAAGGCTGACAATCTGAGCCGGATTGATCCTGTCAATAAGTCCGTGCTGGTGAAATCTGCCTCTTGTATTATTCATCGGGGTGATCGGGTTGTCCTGTCCGGGAGTTCGGGTTCTGGCAAGAGTGTTTTTTGCCGTTTGCTGGCCCTGCTTGACCAGCCAGACCAGGGCAGTATTGTTTTTAACGGGCAGTCCGTTAAACAAGAGGATATTCCCTATTACCGCTCAAAGGTGGCTTATATTCGGCAACGGCCTGTACTGCTCAGGGGAACTGTGCAAGAAAACCTGATGTTTCCGTTTGCTTTGCATATAAACCGGGCACATCGTTTTAACCCGGAAAAAATCGCCCGGTTTTTATCCTTGATCGATAAGCCGGATTCGTTTTTGAAAAAAAATGCAGCCGATTTGTCGGGTGGGGAACGGCAGCTGGTTTGTTTGTTACGGGTTTTGCAACTGGATCCTGATATCTTGTTACTAGATGAGCCGACGTCTGCCCTGGACAAGGATATGGCCATGCAGGTGGAACTGTTAATCAATAAATGGATGCATTTGCATGATGAAACCAGGGCCTATGTGTGGATCAGCCATGATGAACAGCAAAAAAAGCGGGTTGGACAGCAGGTCTGGTACATGAGTGCTGGCGTATTAACAACGGGAGCCGTGTAATGCCTGCTTATATAGAAATTTCCTATCTGGATATGGCTGTGGCTTCCCTGCTGGTATTGGCCAATGGTTTAATTTCCGTCGTGTTAAAGCTCAAGCTTGAAAAGAGCCTGCTGGTGTCGGCGGTCAGGATGGTGGTTCAGCTTTTGCTGATTGGCACCATCCTGAAATGGGTGTTTAGTGTCGATAAATGGTATGTCGTGATGTTTATTATAGGTATCATGACTTTTATTGCAGGTATGGCGGCATACAACCGCAATCGCTTCCAATATGGTGGCATGCGAATCGATACGCTGGTTTCAGTCTGGGTATCTTCCTGGCTGGTTGCCATACTTGGACTGGTTGTGGTGTTGCAGGTACAACCCTGGTATACACCCCAGTATGTGATTCCCATCATGGGCATGATTCTGGGCAATACGCTAACAGGGGTGTCATTGGGGCTGGATCGCATTACACACGAACTGGTGCAAAAACGTGAACAGGTTGAAATGCTGCTTTCTCTGGGGGCTACTCGCTGGGAGGCGTATAAAGAGCCGGCGCAAAATGCGGTCATGGCCGGTATGATGCCGACGATTAACAGCATGATGGTGATTGGGCTGGTGAGTTTGCCCGGCATGATGACCGGTCAGATTCTTGCCGGGCAGGATCCCGAACAGGCGATCCGCTATCAGATTATCGTCATGTTTTTTCTCAGTGCCGCTTCGTCAATGGGGTGTGTGTTGGTTGTGGCGTTTGTATTCAAACGTTTATTTTCAAAATCACATACTTTTATGTATTGGAAGTTGCAAGAAAAATAAACGTTAAAGGTGAGAAAGGAAATGGCAAAGCAAAGTGGGGTTACAGACCCTTCAGTACAAAGCCCCGAGGTGCTTGTACTGGAGGCTGGCACGAATCTTGAGCGTGGCTTAACCGGCACACAGGCAAGCCAACGATTGCAAAAAGATGGCCCGAACGAGCTGCGTGCCGCCAGGCCGGTACCCGGCTGGCAACGTTTTTTAATGCAGTTCCAGGATCCATTGGTTTATTTGTTGCTGGTTGCCATTGTTATTTCTTTGATGGCCTGGGGCGTAGAGGGTTGGGTGGGCTGGCCCATTGATGCGCTGGTTATTTTATTGATTGTGGTGGGTAACGCCATTTTGGGTTATGTGCAAGAGCACAAGGCAGAAAATGCGGTGGCTGCACTGGCCAAAATGACCGAAGTCACTGCCGCCGTATTGCGTGATGGGGTGGTTAGCCGGATCCCTAGTACCCGTCTGGTGGTGGGGGATATTCTCATGCTGGAAGAAGGGGATGCCGTTGGTGCTGATGCCCGCCTGGTCCGCGCTTCTTCCCTGAAAATCCAGGAAGCTTCCCTGACCGGAGAAAGCGAAGCGGTCATGAAAGACGCGGCTTGCCTGGAGCGGGTTTTACCGTTGGGTGATCGCCTGAACATGATTTTCAAAGGCACCGCGGTGGTGCAGGGTACTGGCAAGGCGGTGGTGACGGCAACCGGGATGGATACGGAAATGGGATCCATTGCGCAAATGCTGGATCAAACCGTTGAAGGGCCCACCCCTTTGCAAAAAGAAATTGGTCATATTGGCCGTATGCTCGGCAAGGCCGTGGTGGTGATTGCCATCGTTGTTGTGATAACGGTATTGCTATTGGCGGATATCAACAGCGTTTCAGATGTCATTAGTGTCTTGCTACTTGGTGTTTCGCTAGCGGTGGCCGCGGTGCCAGAGGGATTGCCCGCCATATTATCGGTCGTGCTGGCGCTGGGTGTCCAGCGGATGGCCAGCCGGAATGCAATTGTCAAAAAATTGTCTTCAGTTGAAACGTTAGGTTCTGCTTCGGTAATTTGTACCGATAAAACAGGAACGCTGACCCGCTCGGAAATGACCATCGAGCAAGCCTATACCAGTTCTGGATGTACCGAGTTAACCGGGATCGGTTACGTGCCTGAAGGCTGTGTCCGGTTTCAAGGTAAACCACTGGAACCGGGGCAGTTGCATGCCGAACAAATTGTGCTGCTAAGTGGCGGTAGTTTGGCCAATAATGCCGATTTACGCCTGAACAAAGCAGGTGAGTGGGAAATTCAGGGAGATCCCACTGAAGCTGCCTTTCTGGTTGCCGAGCAGAAATTGAATGTGGCGGATCGCCGTAAACAACGTTTTGAAAGGGTAATGGAAATTCCGTTCAGTTCCGACCGGAAAATGATGTCGACTATTGAAAAAGACCATGAACATGATGATGGCCTGGTGTTGATCAGCAAAGGTGCCCCTGACATACTTTTGCAACTGTGTACGCAATGCCGTTCAGGTACAGAGGTCGTTGCGTTTACCGATGCGCTGCGTGCCAAGGCATTGGCCGATGTAGACCGCTTGTCTGATGCCGCTTATCGAACACTTTCCGTGGCCTATCGTCCTATTGCCAGTCACGAAGATCTTGAGCATCTTGACGCGCTTGAGCAAAATCTGATTTTTGTCGGTACGGTTGGCATTATTGATCCTCCGCGTGAAGAAGTGGGTGTTGCCATTCAGGAGGCACACAGGGCAGGCATCAGGGTCATCATGATCACGGGTGATCATCCACGTACAGCAGCCCGTATTGCACAGGATTTGGGCATTATTGCCGAAGGTGAGGGAGCCCTGACCGGTGAAGAACTTGATCACCTTGATGAGCAGGCTTTCCGGCAGGCCGTGGAAAGGGCGTCTGTTTTTGCCAGAGTGGCGCCCGCTCACAAGCAGCGGATTGTTGATGCGCTACAAACGATGGGCCATATTGTGGCTATGACCGGTGATGGCGTGAACGATGCGCCAGCCTTGAAAACAGCCGATATCGGTGTGGCCATGGGGATTACCGGTACCGAAGTCACTAAAGAGGCGGGTAAGATGATTCTTGCCGATGATAATTTTGCTACCATTGTGTCCGCCGTTCGTGAGGGGCGGAATATTTTTGACAATATCCGCAAGTTCTTGCGTTATTTGCTGTCATCCAATATGGGTGAGGTGCTTACTGTATTTTTGGGGGTGATTGGTGCCAGCCTGCTTGGCTTGTATGCCGGGGATGGCGGGCTTGTTGTCCCCTTGCTGGCCACCCAGATTCTGTGGATTAATCTGGTGACTGACTCAGGGCCTGCCCTGGCAATCGGGATGGACCCCCAAACTGAAGACGTAATGGCCCGCAAACCCCGTAGGCAAACTGAACGCACCATTAACGGCCGGATGTGGCAAGGCGTCTTTATGATTGGCCTGATTATGAGCCTGGCTACCTTGATGACGATTGATTATTATTTGCCAGGAGGCATGATGGAAGGTGGTGAAAGCCTGGCACTTGCCCGCACTGCCGGGTTCACAGTACTTGTATTTGCTCAGTTGTTCAATTGTTTTAATGCCCGTTCGGAATTAAACAGTGCGTTCAAACATATGTTTGTCAACGGGTGGCTGTTAGGCGCTATTGGGTTGTCTGTTTTATTGCAGGTCGCTGTCGTACATATCGGTTTTCTCAACACGGCATTCAGTACAGTTCCCCTGAGCCTGGAACAATGGGGCGTGTGTATGTTGATGGGTAGTAGCGTTTTGTGGTTCAGTGAAGTTCGTAAATTAGTTTTAAGACGTTTGGAGAAATAAGTGGAATTTCACCCCGCAATTATTTTTGTGGCTGGCCTGGTAATTATTATCCTTGGTGCCGAGATGATTCTCAGGAGTGCGGCCCGGATTGCCGTTATGCTTCATATCAAGCCGATTATTATTGGCCTGACTATTGTTTCCATTGGAACCAGCACACCAGAGCTTGCCGTGGGCATAACGGCCGGTTTTAGTGGTGAAGGGGAAATGGCGATTGGAAATATTATCGGAACCAATCTGGTCAATATTCTTTTTATCCTGGGCTTGAGTGCCGCCATTCGTGCATTACCCATCCAGTCGCAAAGCCTGAAACTGGATTTGCCCATGATTGTTTTCAGTTCCCTGTTTTTGCTTTTTGTGTCTATGGATGGGGTTATTAGCCGGATTGATGCGGGAATTTTGCTCTTTATGGCTATTGCATATACGGTAGTCCTGATTCGCAAGAGCCGGCATGAATCGGTAGCGGTTCAACATGAGTTTGTCCAGGAGTTTGGTGCTGAGAAAACCATTACCACCTGGACAGCCACCACTAAAACGTGGAACCTTATTGTGTTGTGTGCCGGTATGGTTTTATCGGTTTTGGGGGCAAACCTGTTAGTGGACAGTGCCGTTACGATTGCAGAACATTTCGGGGTTTCCAATGTCATTATTGGCTTAACCATCGTGGCTATCGGGACCTCCTCTCCTGAATTGGTAACGACCATCTTGTCTACGATCAAGAATGATCGGGATGTGGCGATCGGTAACCTGATTGGCAGCAGCATTTATAATATCCTGTTTATTCTGGGCGTCACTGCATTTGTAGTGCCGGGTGGCATCAGTATTGGTTCAGACCTTCTCTGGATTGATTTTCCATTAATGATTGCGGTTGCTTTATTATGTATTCCCGTTTTTAGAAGCCAGAAAATAGTTTCGCGCAAGGAAGGGGCGCTGTTTGTTTTACTTTATTTCGCCTATATGGCCTTATTGTTGTCCCGTATTTAAAAAATGACTGTTGAAATTATGCCACCCACCATTTCCTGGCAGGAAAACGAGAAAAATCATATCGCCCGATGGCATTCTGAAAGCGGGGCCAGGCCACCCAAGCGCATTGTTCCCGTTAATGACACCTTGACTGCCGATGAGGCGCTTAAACTGGCGCATGAAGGAACCGGTTTGCTATGGCAGGGGGATTACCAGAATGCACGCCAGTTGTTGCAGGCTATGGCACGTCGGCTGGATAAAAAAGCAACCCGAAAAAATGCAAAAACCGCCTCTCGGGAAAATATCCGTGATGTTTTTAATTTATATCGGCTGGGACAGGCACAACGTGCCCGGTTGTTGGGGATGGTGTTAATCCGTATTGATCCGGGTTTTAATATTGCGTTACGACGTGCGCCCGATGTGCAACAGGCTTGTACACAAGTGTATGCCTATGCTGATACATTTGTTGTATCACTTAGGGAATTGTTAGGCGTGATTGGTGCTTTTGAGTGGCGTCGCAATGGGGTTCCAGTGCCCGAGGCCGGTGGCAAGATCCATCCATTTTATGGCGTGTTTTCACCGGTTAGGGGTGAGTATCTTAAGCTGGTTAACCGGGCGCCTTTGCCCGAGTTTTGCCAAATGGCGTTTGATATCGGTACCGGTACCGGGGTTTTAGCTATTGTTCTGGCCAAACGGGGCGTTAAGCACATTGTGGCGACAGATATGCAGGAAAGGGCGGTGGAATGCGCCCGTTTCAATATTACTAATGCTGGCTATCAAAACAAAATTACGGTAGAGCAACGCTCATTTTTTCCTGATGGCAAGGCTGATTTGATTGTTTGTAACCCACCCTGGCTGCCAGCAAAGCCTTCTTCACCGCTGGAACACGCGGTTTATGATCCGGACAGTGCTATGTTGACCGGTTTTTTGCAAAACCTGCCAGCGCATTTAAACCGGGGCGGGCAGGGATGGCTGATTATTTCTGATCTGGCCGAGCACCTTGGGTTGCGTAGCAGGGAAGATTTGCTTGGCTGGATACAGAAGGCTGGCTTAACCGTATTGGAAAGGCATGATATAAAACCGCATCATGCCAAAATGACAGATACCACCGACCCGTTACATGCCGCCAGAAAAACGGAAATCACCAGTTTGTGGCGGCTTGCCGTGCAGGAGTAAGTGAATGCGGGTAAATTAATTGCACTGAAACGTCATGAAGTAGGCGTCGTCTGGATTGCCTGACCCGGTGGGACTATGTTGTGATGCATTAATGACCGATTGTGAACCGCAGGTTGCCTGTGCTGTTTTCATGCACATTTCCCAATTTGGTGGGGTATTGGCGTTTTCAGAGCATTTGGCACCAAAATTGTTTCTGTCAACAATGTCTATGCCGCTTGAGGCGCAGCCTGCCAACACAAGGGGAAAAATAGCGAACAGTATTTTTTTCATAAATTTATCTCCATGGGGACAGCGAATATTGTAACTAAAATAAGGGAATGTTTTTACTTTTAATTGAATTGAGGATATAGTAATTCAATACCGAAAGGAAATTTATTACTATTTTAAAGTAATAAGGTTTTCTAAAGTTTAAAGTTGCAGCACAACTTCCTGAATTGGTAAAAGTGTTTTTTATCATAGGGTTCTGGTATCTGATGGTTTCTTTTTGTTTCAGAAATGGCGGTTGCGAGGGTTACAATGGTTTATAGGGTAACTGGTGACGCATATTTAGAGGATTTTAATGATGAAAAAATATATTATCCCTGCTTTGGTTGCACTGACTGCTTCAGCAATGGTTCAGGCTCAGGAAAGAGATACGCGTTCCGCCTGGGCAAAATCCCAGGATATGTACGTAGAACCTACATTACGTATTAAGGAAACTACAATTATCCTGACTCCCGAACAGGCCCAGCAACTTAATATGGCTACAAAACAAGTGCCAGCGGGCTCATTTCAGGAGGGTACAACGGTTAGAACAATCGTTCATCCTGATGGACGTGTGGAGCAGGTTCAGGAACCAGCTGGCAATACTGTTCCGGCGGCACCTGGCACAATGCAAATGGCCCCTCAAGGGACAGCGCCTGTACAGGATTTGTCTACACCAAAGTAAGACGTTTCTCCTCGGTACTCGCCTGATCTGGCTTTTTAGTCAGAATCCTCAGGCAGTCCAAATGCCCGCCTTAAAGGCGGGCATTTCAATATCTGTTCATGGTTTTATTCCTCCTTATCCTGTCCTTTTTAGCCCTGCTGATTGCCATCATTCTTTACGGTTAGCATTATCCGGGTACCTGGGATTATTTTTCATGTATTGGCCAATCGTTCAGGAATGGGCAGATCAACCTACTGGATACATTTAATCATTCTTCCGTTTTGTGCCGGTTTCTCCTATTAGAATAAAGCGGCTTAAAAAACGGGAGCAGGCATGAATGAAACGGGCAGGGAAGCAGAAACGGATTTACAGGAACTGGAAACCTATAAAAACCTGTTTGACAGGATAGAGCGGCAACCCTTGACGCTGGAGCAACGTACCGCCTGTGTATCCGGTGCCAGAAATACCTTGGTGCTGGCGGGGGCGGGTACCGGAAAAACCAGTACGCTGGCAGGCCGCGCAGCTTACTTGCAGGCCAGTGGCAAGGCCAGGCCAGAACAGATTCTGTTGCTGGCGTTTGCCCGGGAGGCGGCAGATGAAATGGATCAGCGCATTGCTTCCAGGCAGGCTCATGAAGGCCAGTCAGTGGAAGCCAGGACATTTCATGCGCTGGGACTAAGTATTGTTCAACAAGTTGAGAAATCCGCGATTGCCTTGTCTGAGTTAAGTGATGAAACCCGTTTACAGGCCTATCTTGAAAGGGAATTTCTTCATTTGTTGAACTGTTCGTCGCAGTATGGCCATCTTGTATTGGCCTGGTTTGATGCTTATGAGTCCAAACCGCTTTTTCGTTCCTGTTTTCAGGATGAGAAAAGCTATGAGGCTTATCTGGGACAGCAGGTTTTCAGGTCATATAATGATGATTACGCCAGGAACGTGAGTGAGTTGCTATTTGCCAATGCACTGGCCGTGCTGGGTATACGTTATGGTTATCGGGCACATTATTTCAGGGATGTTTATATTCGTGCTTACGAACCCTACCGTTGCTGCTTTTACTTGCCAGCGCATGACTGTTATGTGGAAATTCATGATGTGCCTGAACAGCAGGTTTCAAACTGCCCGTTAGTTGAAAAGTATCGTGCCAGGGTTCGCCAGATTCATCGTGGCAATGGTACCTTCCTGCTTGAGTTTTACGAGCAGGAAATCGGGCTTGCCGGGCATAATCCGTTTGTATGCCTGATTCAGCAGGCACTGGGTATTAAGCTGGCACCCTTGCAAATCTCAGTGGGATTGTTTCGTTCATTTTCCCGTTTGCGAAATTTGTTGAGCGTGCTTAAATCAGCGCTGCTGGCAGCCCGGTCGAGTGACGCAAGCTTGCCGGCCATGCGGGAAAGGCTTGAAAGCAAAGCAGATTTTGAGAGCAGGTATCAGGCACTTTTACTTGACTTGTTAATACCCTTGGCCAGCGCTCATGAACAATATATTAGGGATTCCGGGAAAATAGATTATGCCATGATGATCAACCGGGCTACCCGCTATGTTCGTGAGGGCAGATATCCCGTTTTATGGCGCGATATCCTGATTGACGAGTTTCAGGATTTGTCTGCCCAGCGATATGGTTTGATCAAGGCAATCAGGGATCAAAATTCCCATATACGGCTTTTTTGTGTGGGCGATGACTGGCAGGCCATTTATCGCTTTGCCGGCAGTGATATTGCTTATACCTCAAGGTTTGAATCCTGGTTTGGTAAGGCAACGTGTGTGGCATTGCGCCATACCTTCCGGTTTAATAACCAGATTGCGGCCGTAGCCAGCCGTTTTGTGCTTGAAAACCCTTCGCAAACACGAAAATCTCTGGTGACCCAGATACAGCAAGCCAGCCCCGCTGTCAGTGTGCTGGATGAAAAAAATGGCATGGCGCGTGTCTTGCAAAATATTGTACTGAAAATGGGCGAAATATCATCAGTGGCAACGGTATTGATTCTGGCACGCTTCCGGCATTTGTTGTTGCCAGAATCAACCCTCCAACGTTGGCGGCAGGACTTTCCAGGGTTAAGCGTGCGTTGTGCAACGGTGCATGCATCTAAAGGGCAAGAAGCCGATTATGTTATTGTGTTGGGCTTGAATAATGGCGAGTTTGGGTTTCCTTCGGGCAAGCAGACCCATCTTTTGCAAGAATCGCTGTTGCCGGAAGCGGAAAGCTTTACGCAGGCAGAAGAACGGCGCCTGTTTTATGTGGCATTAACCCGCGCCAGAAAGCATGTTTACCTGATGTATGATCCGGATAATCCGTCGCGGTTTGTACTTGAATTGTTAAATAATCATTATGCTATTGAAGTACTGTCCGATAAGGCCTTGCTGGCCAGTACTTCTTTAAAGCGCGGCAAGCGTACAATAAGTGCGATGTTGCTGACGTTAATTGGGTTTGATAAAAGAGCGTGAGTCTTGATAATTCAGGAAATCCAGTCCGAGATGGAAGCTGTTTTCATCTGAGCAAAAGAAAATAACCGTATCTTCTGATTGCATGTTGACGAGCACGGACTCCATTTCATCTTCAATGTCCAGGGATTCGTCCAGTGAAGCAACGTGGATATCGTTGCCTTGCTCAAAACGTTCTTCGGGGACCAGGGTGGTAATTTCATCAAAATCGGTTTCACCCAGGATGAAATAAATATTCAATGACAGGTTTTCAACCTCACACTGGATTTCTATGCCGTGCTCAAGGGGGCGGATTAAAGTGCTTTGCAGTTCCATGGGGTAGCGTGGTTGTTATTGTTGGGGGGCCATTAAATTGGTAGGGGGCGGGACATCGGTGGGTACCGAAGGGGCACCATCATAAGTACCCTTGCTGGTGCAAGCGGCAAGTACGGTGGCAACAGCTAGCAGAAGTAGTTTGTTTTTCATGATTTATAATGGATAGTATGTATAAAGTATTTGGTTTGTGCTTTGAGCATAGCCGTCTATTGTAATCCAATTTAAGGCCCGCTTTTTGATGATGCGCAAGATTATTCATGTTGACATGGATGCCTTCTATGCTTCTGTTGAACTTAGGGAAAATCCATCGTTGCAAGGCAAGCCAGTAGTGGTTGCCTGGGATAGTGGCCGCTCGGTTATTTGTGCTGCGTCTTATGAGGCCAGGAAATACGGGTTGCGTTCGGCCATGTCGGTCACCAAGGCCAGGCAGTTATGTCCGCAGGCTATTTATATCCCCCCTAATTTTGATCTTTACCGCACCGTTTCAAGACAGGTCAAGTCTGTTTTTGAGCATTACACCAACAAGATTGAACCCCTGTCATTAGACGAGGCCTATCTGGATGTGACGGTAAATTTCAAGAACCTGCCTTCTGCAACCGCAGTGGCCAATGCTATCCGGGCGGATATTTTTTCGCTAACGGGCTTAACGGCATCTGCGGGTGTGGCACCGAACAAATTTCTGGCAAAAATTGCCTCTGACTGGCGCAAGCCCAATGGTATTTTTGTGGTTTCACCTGCCAAGGTACAAGATTTTCTTGCACCCCTGCCTTTACAGAAAATTCCCGGCGTGGGTAAAGTTACCTTGGCCAAGTTCCATAAATTAGGCATGTTTACGGTAAGTGATCTTTTGCATTTTAGCGATGCCGAGCTGGTGTTCCATTTTGGAAAATTCGGGTATCGTCTGTATCAACTGGCACGTGGGATTGATGAGCGTCCGGTAGAGTCCAACCAGCCAGCCCAGCAAATTTCAACCGAAACCACCTTTGATGACGACATTCTGTTTGAGCAGATTGAAGTGCCCCTGACGGCATTGTGTGCCAAGTTATGGGGGCAATTGCTTAAAAAGAAAAAATTTGGCTGTACGGTTACCTTAAAGCTGAAAACAAATTCGTTTCGCATTATTACCCGCTCAAGAACATTTTCTGTGCCCTTGCAGGGTCAAGCACATCTGGTACAGGCTGGCCTGTCATTGCTTGAAAGGGTGGATGAGGATATCAAGAGCCACAAGTTTCGTCTGGCGGGTATCGGTGTAAGTCATTTTCCCGAGGAGCAGCAAAGCGGACAGCAGCTGTCCCTGCTGTAAGTTACATCAGGCGGGCTTTGAGTTGTTTGGACAGTTCGGACATGTCCGCACGGCCGGTCAGTTTTTGCTTGATGATAGCCATGGCTTTGCCCATCGCCGGGGCGCCGCTTACACCTTGTGCAGCGACCTCTTCAATGGCAGCGGTAATCACGGCAATAACTTCTTCCGGGCTGGCCTGTTCGGGCAAAAATTCGGCCAGTACTTGCATTTCGGCTTTTTCTGCTTCGGCGGTTTCGGTACGACCGGCTTTTTCGTAGGCGGCAATAGACTCTTTTCTTTGTTTTATTTGCTTTTCAACAATGGCCAGAATATCGTCGTCGGACAGTTCTTTGCGTTCATCTACCTCTTTTTGCTTGATGGCGGCCTGCAACAGACGCAAGGTGCCCAGGCGCTCGGACTGTTTGGCGCGCATTGCCTTTTTAATTTCTTCGGAGATGGTTTGTTTTAAAGAATCAGACATGAAAATTCCAGGGGAATGTTAAAATAGGACTATATTATTACGCAGTTTTTTATAGGCATCAACATGACAGAGCTGGTAACCGAAAGAATACTTGTTCCCGAAAATACCGACATCAGGCAATTGTTTATTATTTTTTTTGATGATATGCGGCAAAAAGATAATCTTGATGTGCTGGTGCAACAAATATGCAAAAACTTTGAAAATGCCGCGGTGGCGGTGGTTTGCCATTATCCGGTCCAGGCAAGTAAACCCAATTCCTGGGAAGTAAAGCTGTTGCAGCACTCAGCGCTGACCGAAGCGGAATTAAGCCAAATGGTTGCGCAAAGTGGTGAGCAATATCTGGCTTATATCAACAGTAAACAACAGGAGTTTGGTCTTGCTGAACAGGCAACCGCCATTATTGGTGCTGGCTATGCCGCCAGTGTCGTACTTGAATTAACCAAGGCTGAACAGGTTCCGGCCGGCCGGGTGATTACGTTTGGTGGACGGTACGTACAATTGCCCTCATCCCTGTCTATCGAGCAGACGATTCATTTATTGCATGCCGATGAAGATGAAAGAGTCCATGTGCATTTTGCCCGTGATACGCATCTTCATATAGATCAAATACAGGGTGATGCAACGGTAGATATTGCCAACAAGACAAAAAATTCACTAGACCCGGTGCTTAGTAAAAGAATGATAGAGCGGCTGCAGACCTGTGTACCTTTGCGGTATTGGCAAGAAGCCGAAGGGGGCGAGTATGAATTGCGTGAAACGGGTCCCGATTCTGATGACACGATTCATTGATATGGTTTTTTGTATATAAAAAAATCCCCGGTTTGTGCCGGGGATTTGTTTTTGCTGATAGTTATATCGCTCTTAAACGGTTAATAACCATTAAAAAAATTTATCTTAGAGCAAAGTGGGGTAATCGCTTTGTACCAAATGGCGTACCCGGACTGCATCGGCAAAGCGGGTAAGGCGGCCTTGTGAGTTTAGCAACACAACGGCAACCGGGCGGCCGTCCATTTGTGTTTTCATGACCAGACAATCACCAGACTCCCTGATATAGCCGGTTTTTGAAATTTGGATTTTCCAGTTGGAATTTCTGATAAGACGATTGGTGTTTTTGTATTTTTGTGTTTTTCCACGGCTGGTTACTATTTCATATTCATCGCTGGTGGAAAGCTGGCGAATAATTGGCTGTTCAGACGTAGCCTGAATTAACCTGACCAAATCACGGGGTGAAGAGACGTTCATGGGTGACAGGCCGGTAGGTTCCACGAAGCGACTTCTGGTCATGCCAAGTGAACGGGCTTGTGCGTTCATTTCACGTACAAAGGCTTCCATGCCACCTGGATAGGTACGGCCCAAGGCATGGGCAGCCCGGTTTTCAGAGGACATGAGTGCCAGATGCAGCAATTCTTTACGGGTTAGTGTAGTGCCAACACTTAATCTTGAACTGGAATTCTTGAAGCGGTCGACATCGGCATCAATAATTTGAATTTGCTCATTCATGGGCAAATGCGCTTTGGCGATGACCAAGGCAGTCATGAGTTTACTAATGGAGGCAATGGGGCGTATGGCATCGCTATTTTTAGAAAACAGCACTTGATTCGACTCAAGATCAACCACGTAGGCCACTTCTGATTTAAGTGAGGCGCCACTATCGGCAATGCCTGTTACATTTGGAGCGGAAATGAGTTTTCCGGGTGTTTGGGCATGGACCACAGGGGCCAGCTGCATACTGAAAGCACAAAATGCCCCCAAGCATGCTGACAGGGTTTTGTTCAGGTATTTTCGCATAGTAAAGGATACATATAATTAGAATAGGGTCATGTTGATTATAGAATTTAAAAGAAAAAAAGTATATATATTAAATAGTTAGCGGGACTTTCTAAATTCATTATTAAGAGATTTGGAATATGGGACAGGTTTGATTTATAAGACTTTTTTTATGGGTGGCGTAAAGGCCTGCTCCCGTATTAAATTGTAATTTATTGTAATAACGGGGTATGAGCATGGAAATCCTAAATGGTCTTGCCAATATTTTTGCCCCTGAGGGGTTTTTCCGAGAGCCAATCGCCAAGGCAGGCTAAAATGGAAGCTTTCCATCCAGCTTGTTTTTTTGTGAACAAAAACGTGTCTATTTACCAATTTATTCCCGGTTCTTCAGTGTTGTCTGCGTTTAAACGCGAACGTCTTCTTTCCAAAATGAAATCGGTGGGCATTCCCATTGCCAATCTGGTGGCTCGCTATGAACACCATGTGCTTAGTGAGCAAGCGCTTACAGAAGCCGAACAGCAGCGCCTGAAACAATTGCTTGACTATGGTCGCCCTGTCAATGTTGAAGACATTCAGGATAAAAAAACAGTCAGTTTGCGGGTGTTGCCGCGTTTGGGCACCATTTCTCCATGGGCCAGCAAGGCGACTGATATCGCCCATAATTGCGGTTTGTATGGCATTAAAAGAATTGAGCGTGGTATTGAGTATCTGCTGATTCCTGAAAAAGGCTTGCTGGGTAGCAAACAGTTTACCGAAGCGCATCTTGGCAGCATTGCCGCCATGTTGCATGACCGTATGACAGAAACCGTGGTGGATGTCGAGTTTGACGGACAGGCCCTGTTCAGGACACTTGAAGGCAAGCCCTTGCAAACGGTGGCCGTGTTGGCGCAGGGTAAAGCGGCGCTTGAAAAGGCCAACACCGAATTGGGTCTGGCATTGTCCGAAGATGAAATTGAGTATCTGGTGGATGCATTTGCAACACTTGGACGTGATCCTACCGATGTTGAACTGATGATGTTTGCACAGGCCAACAGTGAACATTGCCGGCACAAGATATTCAACGCCAAGTGGAAAATCAATGGCGAAGATAAAGAAAAGACGCTATTTGGCATGATTCGTGAAACCCATGCGGCCCAGCCGCTGGGTACCGTGGTTGCTTATTCCGACAACTCGGCCATTATGGAAGGTGGTGTTGCCCAGCGTTTCTATCCTGATACGGAACAAGCCGGTCCGGGTAAATACGCTTCGCATGAGCGTCTTACCCATGTTCTCATGAAAGTGGAAACCCACAACCACCCAACCGCTATTGCGCCGTTTCCCGGTGCCGCTACCGGGGCAGGTGGTGAAATCCGCGATGAGGGCGCGACCGGACGCGGTTCAAAACCCAAGGCGGGGCTTACCGGTTTTACGGTTTCCAATCTTCAGTTTGATGACGCCCCTGAAACCTGGGAAAAAGACTCTCATGGCGCACCAGACCGTATTGCCACACCACTGGATATCATGATAGATGGCCCTATTGGGGGCGCCGCCTTCAATAATGAGTTTGGCCGTCCCAATTTGCTGGGTTACTTCCGGGTTTATGAACAAACTGTTGCCGGACAAAAATGGGGATATCACAAACCAATCATGCTGGCAGGGGGCATGGGCGCTATCGATGCCAGCCAAACACATAAAAACCAAATTCCACCCGGTGCCTTACTGGTTCAGCTGGGTGGTCCGGGCATGCGTATCGGCATGGGCGGCAGTGCCGCTTCCAGTATGGGTGTGGGTGCCAACTCGGCTCAGCTGGATTTTGATTCCGTGCAGCGTGGCAACCCCGAACTGGAGCGTCGTGCCCAGGAAGTGATTGATGCCTGCTGGCAGCAACTGGACAACAACCCGATTATTGCCATTCATGATGTGGGCGCGGGTGGTTTATCCAATGCCTTCCCTGAGCTGGTCAATGATGCCGGCCGTGGTGCCATTTTTGATTTGCAACGGGTCAATCTTGAAGAGTCCGGTTTGTCTGCGGCGGAAATCTGGAGTAACGAGGCCCAGGAACGCTATGTGCTTTCCATTCTGCCCGAAGACCTGCCGCGTTTTGATGCGCTGGCCAAGCGTGAGCGATGCCCGTATGCGGTGGTTGGTGTTGCTACTGAAGATCGTGTGCTGCGCGTCACCAATGGGGAAGGGCTTCCCGGTGAAGCTGACACCACGTCGCTGGATGCCGCTACCGAACTGCGCCCGGTCGATGTGCCCATTGACGTGATTTTGGGCAAGCCGCCACGTATGTTCCGTGATGTCACCCGGGTTCAGTTAAGCGAAGAACCCATTGATGTCACCGGTCTTGATTTTGATATGGTTTGCCGCCAGGTGATGCGTCATCCCACCGTGGCCAATAAAACATTCCTGATTACCATTGGCGACCGTTCGGTAGGCGGGTTAAATGCCCGCGACCAGATGGTGGGGCCATGGCAGGTGCCGGTGGCTGATTGTGCGGTGACGCTGGCTGATTACGAAGGCTATCGTGGTGAAGCCATGGCACTGGGTGAACGTTCACCGCTGGCCATTATCAATGCCCCGGCTTCAGGTCGCATGTCGATTGCAGAAGCCCTTACCAACCTGGCCGCCGCTGACGTGGCCAAGCTTGAAGACATCAAACTTTCCGCCAACTGGATGGCTGCTTGTGGTGTAGAGGGCCAGGATGCCGCTTTGTACGATACGGTACAGGCCATTAGTGAACTGTGCCAAGAGGTTGGCCTTGCCATTCCGGTCGGTAAAGACTCCTTGTCCATGCGGACCAGTTGGGAAGAAAACAATGAACAGAAACAGGTGGTTTCACCCGTTTCCCTGGTGGTGACCGCTTTTGCACCGGTTAACGATGCGCGTCAAACCCTAACCCCGCAACTGGTTACCGATCAGGGTAATACCTCCCTGATTCTTATCGATCTGGGTTTTGGTAAAAACCGTCTGGGTGGTTCGGTTCTGTCAAATGTCATCAATCAGTATGGCAATGAAGTCCCCGATCTTGACGACCCCGAATTGCTGCGCAAGTTCTTTGTGACCATTCGCGCACTGGCGCAAGATGGCACTATTCTTGCCTACCATGACCGCTCCGATGGTGGCTTGCTGGCAACAGTCAGTGAAATGGCCTTTGCCGGACATACCGGTGTTTCCATTAACCTGGATATGCTGACTTTTGACCAGAACGTGGCCGATTGGGGTGATTACAAAATTCGCCCCGAACAGGTAGCCGTGCAGCGTGATGAAAGCACTATTAAGGCCTTGTTTAATGAAGAGGCAGGGGCCGTTATCCAGGTGCGTGCTTCTGATCGTGATGCGGTATTGCAGGTGTTGCGTGCAGCTGGCTTGTCTTTGTGCTCTCATGTTATTGGCGGCTTAAATACCCATGACGAGATCGAATTTTACCGGGATGGCAAGCGCATTTTCGGTTTTGACCGTGCCGGACTGGGTAAAGAATGGAGCGAAGTCAGCTATCAAATCATGAAGCGTCGTGATAATCCCGCTTGTGCTGTAGCCGAACTTGGTGTTTGGGACGATAAGTCAGATCCGGGTTTCACGCCTAAAGTGAATTTCAACCCTCAGGAAAATATTGCCGCTCCTTTCATTAATACGGGTGCGCGTCCAAAATTGGCCGTACTGCGTGAGCAGGGTTGTAATAGCCATGTGGAAATGGCCTGGGCCTTTTCCAAGGCTGGTTTTGATGCCTACGATATTCACATGACCGACTTGCTCAGTGGTAAAGCCAACCTGTCAGATGTACAGGGTCTGGTTGCTGTGGGTGGCTTCAGTTATGGTGACGTTTTGGGAGCCGGTGAAGGCTGGGCTCGCACCATCCGCTTCAATGATCAACTTTCAGAGCAGTTTGAAGCTTATTTTGCGCGTCCTGACGTTTTTGCCCTGGGTGTATGTAATGGCTGCCAGATGATGGCAACCCTGTCTTCCATGATTCCGGGTGCTGACTTCTGGCCAAAATTCACGTATAACCAGTCTGCCAAATATGAAGCCCGCCTGACCATGGTGGAAATTGCCAATTCACCTTCTATTTTCTTCAAGGGTATGGAAGGGACACAATTGCCTATTGCGGTTGCGCACGGAGAGGGTTATGCCAATTTTGCCGAGCAGGGCAACAAAGAGAAGGTGCTGACCAGCGTGCGTTATGTGAATAACCATGGCCAGATTACTGAATCTTATCCTGCCAACCCCAATGGCAGTCCTTATGGGTTGGCTGGTGTAACAACGGCAGATGGCCGCTTTGGCATCATGATGCCTCACCCCGAGCGGGTAACCCGTAATGTCATGATGTCCTGGGCCCCGGAGTCCTGGGGTAGCAAAGATGAAGGCGGTGATTACACACCCTGGATGCGCATGTTCATGAACGCCAGGGTAGCCTTGGGCTAAACTGGTTTTTCTGCTTATCCGCCGCGGTTAAGAAGAAGAATGCCCATTTACTCAATTTGCAAGTAAACTGCTTATTGATAAATGGGTTTTTTTTATAGTGATGCGCTCAATGACTTGAGTGCGTTATCCCTTAAGCGTATAATCTTGTTTTGCGCCCGGAGTCTTTCATGCGTTTAGTTCAAAAAGCGCTTACCTTTGATGATGTTTTATTGGTACCTGCGTATTCCAATGTGTTGCCGCGCGACACCTCTCTTAAAACCAAATTAACCCGTAATATCAGCCTTCATATTCCGCTTGTGTCGGCCGCCATGGATACCGTCACCGAGTCGCGTCTTGCTATTGCAATGGCCCAGGAAGGCGGTATTGGTATTATTCATAAAAACATGACTGCCGATGAGCAGGCCCGTGAAGTGGCCCGAGTCAAGCGTCATGAGTTCGGAATTGTCATTGATCCCATCACGGTCACGCCAACCATGACTGTTCGTGATGCCATCGCATTGCAAAAACAAAACGGTATTTCAGGTTTGCCGGTTGTTGAAAATGGCAAGCTGGTCGGTATTGTCACTAACCGTGACCTGCGTTTCGAAGACCGCTACGACGAACCCATCAAAAATGTCATGACACCGCAAGATCGTTTGGTCACCATGCATGAAGGCAGTACGCTTGATGAAGCCCAAACCCTGATGCATAAACACCGTTTGGAACGTGTGTTGATTGTGAATGATAATTTTGAATTGAGTGGTTTGGCTACCGTTAAAGATATCGTTAAAAACACTGAACATCCCTTTGCCTGCAAAGACGCTTTCGGTCAGTTGCGTGTTGGCGCTGCCGTGGGTGTTGGTGAGGGCACCGAAGAGCGTGTGGCTAAACTGGCTGCCGCTGGCGTTGATGTCATTATTGTTGATACCGCCCATGGTCACTCGCAAGGTGTCCTGGATCGCGTTCGTTGGGTCAAGCAAAACTATCCCAAGATCGATGTCATTGGTGGCAATATTGCTACGGCAGCTGCTGCCAAAGCGTTGGTTGAGGCCGGTGCCGATGGCGTAAAAGTGGGTATTGGTCCTGGTTCAATTTGTACAACCCGTATTGTGGCTGGTGTTGGTGTTCCACAAATCACTGCGATTTCAGACGTTGCCAAGGCGCTTGACGGGACTGGTGTCCCTCTGATCGCCGATGGTGGTATCCGTTATTCCGGCGATGTTTCCAAAGCCCTGGTTGCTGGCGCCTACGCCTGCATGATGGGTGGTATGTTTGCCGGCACAGAAGAAGCACCCGGCGAAGTGGTTCTGTTTCAGGGTCGTTCGTACAAGTCTTATCGTGGTATGGGCAGTTTGGCCGCCATGGAAAAAGGCTCGGCAGACCGGTACTTCCAGGAAGCATCCAACAATACCGATAAACTGGTTCCCGAAGGCATTGAAGGCCGTGTCCCTTACAAAGGTAGCGTGCTGGCCATTATTTACCAGTTGGTCGGTGGCATTCGTGCCTCCATGGGATATTGTGGTTGTGCCAGTATTGATGATATGCGCACTAAGCCCGAGTTCGTTGAAATCACCTCTGCAGGTGTTCGCGAGTCTCACGTTCATGATGTGCAAATTACCAAAGAAGCACCTAACTACCGCGCTGATTAATTCTGCTTAATCTCTGCCTGGCAGTTAAGGTATAAAAAACCCTTCCGCAAATTTTTTCGGAAGGGTTTTTTTATTGGCTTTGACCGGTAAATACGCATTTCTACGGGCGAACAATCCGTGTCCAAATAATGGGTTCCAAGGGGTTCGGGTCGTGTTTAAAATGAAAGCAGTAAATCAGCCAGCAAGTGTGGATGGGTAAAGGGGGCGGCGTGAGAGGTGGGTAATTTCACGATGCTCCAGCCCTGCTGCTTTTTGGCCAGTACATGTGACGGGGCAACCGGGTCATAGGCTGGGTTGGTGCATTTGTAATAGGTGACGGGCAGATAATTGCCCAGCGGATGATGCAGTTCCAGCTTGCTTGCGTAGGTGCCAATCGGGTGGGGGGTAAGCAGGTCAGAAATCGTTTCTGTCGTCTTTTCGTCATCGGGGTAGCCCAGCAATACCGGCCTTGGTGAGGGCAGGGCCAGGCCGTTGCATTGGGTTGTCGCGATGTTTTTCAGCTTTTCAACCGCTTTGACCGGTAAGGTATCAAAAGGGGATTGACCATTTTCAACCAGGAAGCCATCCAGGAAAATCAATTGCCTGATGCTTTCAGGGATCCTGTCCGCCACCCCGCTAACGACCAGACCGCCAAAGCTGTGTCCCAGCAATACTACATCGTTAAGGTTTTCCCATTTAAACAGGTTGACGATATCGGTAATAAAGGTTTCAAGCGTAATGCTTTCATTGAGTAAATGGGATCTTTCGCCCAGTCCGGTAAGGGTTGGCGTGTATACCCGGTGGCCTTGCTGGCGCAAGTGCTCTGCCAGTGTTTGCCAAACCCAGCCGCCATGCCAGGCACCATGTATCAGTACAAAGGTTGTCGGGGTGTATTCTGTCATGTTGTCTCCTAATATGGGTATTTATTTGTTTTTTTGAAAAAGACGTGTGGAAGGGCGGATCTAAATGTGTTTGCAGGGCAAAATACATTCATTCGATACTAGACTATACATTATAATTTAGGCTTTATCCTGTCTGTGCTTTTGGCACAAATTGCTACATTTAATGGTCTTTATATGCATCAACGTATTTTAATTCTTGATTATGGTTCTCAGGTAACGCAGCTTATTGCGCGCCGTGTTCGTGAAGCGGGTGTTTACTGTGAAATTCATCCTGGTGATGTATCTGAAGCATTCCTTAAAGAACAGCATTCACAGGGTCTTAAAGGTATTATTCTTTCTGGTAGCCACTCTTCTGCGTACGATGAAAGCTCATTGAAAGTGCCCGCACTGGTTTTTGAACTGGGTGTGCCTGTTCTGGGTATTTGTTATGGCATGCAGGCTATGGCCATGCAGCTCGGTGGTAAGGTGAGCTGGTCAGACCATCGCGAATTCGGCTATGCCGAGGTTCGTGCACACGGTCATACCGCCTTGCTTAAAGGTATTCAAGACTTTGAAACCCCCGAAGGCCATGGCATGCTGAAAGTCTGGATGAGCCATGGCGACAAGGTTACCGAATTGCCCGAGGGCTTCAAACTGATGGCATCAACCCCATCATGTCCTATTGCCGGTATTGCAGATGAAAAACGTCATTTCTATGGCGTCCAGTTTCACCCCGAAGTCACCCATACGGTTAAGGGTCAGGCATTGTTAAGCCGTTTTGTAGTGGATATCTGCGGTTGTGAGGGCGATTGGAATATGCCCGATTACGTTACCGAAGCGGTTGCCCGTATCCGTGAGCAAGTAGGTGAAGATGAAGTCATCCTGGGCTTGTCAGGCGGGGTTGACTCTTCTGTTGCGGCTGCGCTTATCCATAAGGCAATTGGCGATAAATTAACCTGCGTGTTTGTGGATCACGGTTTGCTGCGCCTGAATGAAGGTAAACAGGTCATGGAAATCCTTCATGAAAACCTGGGCGTTAATATTGTTCATGTTAATGCTGAAGCGAAATTCATGGGTGAATTGGAGGGCGTTACCGATCCTGAAGCCAAACGTAAAATTATTGGCCGTGAGTTTGTTGAAGTCTTCCAGGATGAAGCCGGTAAACGCAAAGATGCCAAATGGCTGGCACAGGGCACGATTTATCCTGACGTGATTGAATCTGCCGCCTCAAAAACCGGTAAGGCGGTTGCTATCAAGTCGCACCATAACGTGGGGGGCTTGCCCGAAACCCTGAATCTGCAATTGCTTGAACCTTTGCGTGAACTGTTTAAAGACGAAGTGCGTGAACTGGGCATCGCCCTGGGCTTGCCACATCATATGGTTTATCGCCATCCGTTCCCTGGCCCGGGCTTGGGTGTTCGTATCCTGGGTGCGGTCAAGAAAGAATATGCCGATTTACTGCGTCGCGCAGATGCTATCTTCATTGAAGAATTGCGGAACATGATTGATCCTGAAACCGGACGTAGTTGGTATGACCTTACATCGCAGGCATTTGCGGTCTTCCTGCCCGTCAAATCAGTGGGTGTCATGGGCGATGGCCGTACTTATGAATACGTGGTGGCCTTGCGTGCCGTTCAAACCTCAGACTTCATGACGGCCGATTGGGCACCTTTGCCATATCCGTTGCTGGCCAAGGTTTCGGGACGAATCATTAACGAAGTGCGTGGTATTAACCGCGTGGTTTATGATGTGTCCAGCAAACCACCAGCTACGATTGAGTGGGAATAAGTGGCGGGGGCGGCAGTGCGCTTAGTGGGCGTTCTGCCTCTCTGCCAAAAAAAGATATTGAAATTACCAACGAGTAAACACATGAATACCAGCGAAAAAATTTATTCCGGCAAGACCAAAGACTTGTACACCCTGTCAAACGGCAACATCCTGCTTGTTTTCAAAGATGATGTTACGGGCGAGAACGGCGTTATCGACCCGGGCGCCAATACCGTTATTGGTCAAGTCGAGGGCAAGGGCCGCAAATCCCTGGCCATGACCGATTATTTCTTCAAGCGGCTTCACGCGGCCAGCATCCCCACCCATTTCGTGCAAGCCGACCTTGAGAAAGGCACCATGGAGGTTCGTCGCGCCGAGCCATTGGGCAAGAGCATCAGCGGTACAGGTGGTCTTGAGTTCGTTTGCCGTACCCGGCCTTGGGGCAGTTTTCTGCGCCGTTACCAGCAGTACATTCCAGATGTAGACGGCAAGTTGGACTACCTGGTTGAGATCACGGTCAAAGACGATGAGCGCGGTGATCCACTGATTAACGATGATACCCTTGTTGCCTTGGGCCTCGTCAGCCCGGCTCACCTTGAGCATGCCAAGGAACTCACCCGCCGCGTGTGCCGCATTGTTGAGGCCGACCTGCGCGACAAGGGTCTTACCCTGGTCGACATGAAAATTGAAATCGGACTGGTTGACGGCGAAGTCGTGGTGATTGATGAAGTATCGGCCGATGCCATGCGCGTCATGGACGAAGCCGGCAAGGTGCTCGAACACGCTACTGTCTACGAAAGCCTGATCCGCTAGATCGGCGCAACATAGCTGGCCTGTGATTTAATAAAGGGGCCCCGGGCCAGCGTTAGAAAGGCTTGTATGTAATCAATCGCGGTATCGGTTTCTCGCAAGCCCAGGAAAATCTGCTTGGCAATGCCATCGGGCCCCAATCTTACTGGTGTGATGGGCAGCTTGTCTGCGTACTCTTCAACCAGCCAGCGCGGCAAGGCGGCTACCCCGCGACCGCTGGCCACCATCTGCAACATAATATCCGTGGTTTCAATGGTTTTGTGGCGCTTGGGCGCAATGCCCGCGGGTAACAGAAACTGGTTATAAATGTCCAGGCGTTCCACGTCTACCGGATAGCTGATTAATACTTCCTTGGCAATGTGCGATGGTTTGGCATAGGCTGCATTGGCAAGCGCATGGTTTTTGGCAACCACCAATACCTGTTCGTAGTCAAACACGGGCTCAAATTTCAGACCGGGTTTGTAGAGCGGGTCGGGGGTAACGAGCAAATCAATCTCATAACCCAAAAGTGCCCCCAGGCCACCAAACTGAAATTTCTGCTTCACATCCACATCGACATCGGGCCAGGCATTTAAATAGGGCGAGACGATTTTCAGCAGCCACTGATAGCAGGGATGACATTCCATGCCAATGCGCAGTGAGCCGCATTCTCCTTGCGCGAACTGGCGCAACCGTTCTTCAGCCAGATCCAGTTGCGGCAGCACGCGATTGGCGACAGCTAACAAATACTGCCCTGCCTGGGTAAGTTGCAGGCTGCGGCCTTCACGTCGCCAGATATCGGTGCCCAACTGTTGCTCCAGCTTTTTCATGCTGTGGCTAAGGGCCGATTGGGTAACATGCAGCATATCTGCGGCTGCGGTCATGGAGCCTTGTTTTTCAACTTGCTGCACAATGGACAAATGGATACGTTCCAGCATAATTTATGATTAATATTCATGGATTAATGAAATAAGACCATTTTACTTCATGTAAATGCTTTCTTACAATGCAAGTTGTTGAAATGAGAGTGACTGATCACAATGAGTAAAGAATTTGCATTTAGTATTAAGCGTATTTGTTTTGATGAAAACTATCATCCAGCAGAAAATACACGCATCACCACCAACTTTGCCAATTTAGCCAGAGGCAGCAGTCGGCAACAGAATTTGCGCAATACCTTAAGGATGATTAATAACCGCTTCAATGAGTTGGCGGATTGGGATAATCCTGAAGGCAATCGTTATTCGGTTGAGCTTGAGATTATTTCAGTGGATGTTGATATTGAAGGTAAGGGCGTTCCCTTTCCAGTGATAGAAATATTGAAAACCAATATTGTTGACCAAAAAGATAATCAGCGCATAGAAGGCATGGTAGGGAATAACTTTTCCTCTTACGTGCGGGATTATGATTTTAGTGTATTGCTCCCAGAACACAATAAGCATAAAAATGAATTTACGCTCCCAGACGGTTTTGGTGAGTTGCACGGAAAATTGTTTAAATGTTTTGTAAATTCAAATGTTTACAAAGAAAATTTTAATAAATCACCCGTTATATGCTTAAGCGTTGCAAGCAGCAAGACCTATCACAGGACTGAAAACCGGCATCCTGTATTGGGGGTTGAGTACCGTCAGAACGAGTCTTCTCCAACTGATCAATATTTTGAAAAAATGGGGCTGCGGGCTCGTTACTTTATGCCTGAAAACAGTGTTGCGCCGTTGGCATTTTATTTTCGTGGTGATTTGCTTAATGACTATACGAATCTTGAGCTTATAAGCACTATTAGCACGATGGAAACGTTCCAGAAAATTTACCGGCCTGAAATTTATAATGCCAATTCTGCGGCAGGCAAATGCTATCAACCACGCTTAACGAACCAGGATCACTCATTAACCCAAATTGTCTACGACCGGGAAGAACGTAGCCAACTGGCTATTGAGCAGGGCAGGCTGACTGAAGAATATTTTATGAAACCATACCAAACCATTCTAAATCAATGGGCTGCTAACTACGCCCTTTAATTAATCAAAAAAAAACTATTTATTATGAAAAAATTATTACCCACTTCAACGGCTGGCAGCTTGCCTAAACCTTCCTGGCTTGCACAACCCGAGACACTTTGGTCTCCCTGGCAATTACAAGGTGAGCAATTAATTGAGGGCAAACAAGATGCTTTACGTTTGTCATTGCAAGAACAGGAAACAGCAGGTATTGATATTATTAGTGATGGCGAGCAAACCCGTCAGCATTTTGTGACCACGTTTATTGAACACCTTAGCGGTGTTGACTTTGAGAAACGGGAGACCGTGAGAATCCGTGATCGCTACGATGCGAGTGTGCCAACGGTGGTGGGTGCTGTGGCCCGCACAAAGCCCGTTTTTGTTGAAGATGCCAAATTTTTACGTCAGCACACCAGGCAGCCTATTAAGTGGGCGTTGCCGGGTCCCATGACCATGATTGATACGCTTTATGACAGCCATTATAAAAGCCGTGAAAAACTGGCCTGGGAATTTGCCAAAATCCTTAATCAGGAAGCCAAAGAGTTGGAAGCGGCTGGGGTAGACATCATTCAATTTGATGAGCCTGCCTTTAATGTTTTCTTTGATGATGTGAATGATTGGGGTATTGCCACCCTTGAAAGGGCCATTGAAGGACTTAAATGTGAAACGGCCGTGCATATTTGCTATGGTTACGGCATTAAAGCCAATACGGATTGGAAAAAGACGCTAGGGTCAGAGTGGCGCCAATATGAAGAGTTTTTTCCAAAGCTGCAAAAATCCAGGATAGATATCATCTCGCTGGAATGTCAGAATTCTCATGTTCCCATGGATCTTATCGAGCTCATTCGAGGCAAGAAAGTGATGGTAGGGGCTATTGATGTGGCAACTAATACCATTGAAACGCCAGAGGAAGTGGCCAATACCCTGCGAAAAGCACTTCAGTTTGTCGATGCCGATAAGCTTTATCCTTGTACTAATTGTGGAATGGCACCCTTGTCCCGTCAAGTAGCAAGAGGTAAGTTGCATGCCTTGAGTGCAGGTGCAGAAATAGTACGTAAAGAACTTTTGGCCTAGCGGACTTTGTTGCGGAGTTATTTATGCGTTTAACCCAACAGGTCAATACCAAAGAGTAGCAGTACGCGGGAAAATACGGCAAAACAAGCGATAGTCAACAGCACCGAGGCAGCGACTGCTCCCCAGAAACCAAACTTGCCCAAAAACCAGGGGAACACAATAAACATGGGTAAGGTTGGTATGACATACCAGAACGTGTAATAGGCATGGTTGGCGATTTTTTCGGCACTTTGTTTTTCGAAGTACAGCCAGAACAGGGTTAGCAACGTCACCAGGGGTAGGGATGCCACCAGACTGCCCAGACGATCACTACGCTTGGCTATTTCGGAAATCAGCACGACCAATCCGGCTGTCACAAGATACTTCGTTACGACCCACAACATCCCAGCTAACCTTTAAAAAATTCAGCGCCACTCTTCTCTCTATATTGCCATCTTTATTGGCGTATGCAACAATAACAGATTGCAAGCGATTAATTAATCGGCGGTTGCGAATTTGAGTACGCTTAGTGCTATCTCTCTCCATAAAAAAATTGGTAAGCATGGTGTTTTTCATGATTTTTCAGTATTTTGATTTTATTTTATAAGTTTTTGAAAAGTATAGAATCTATGCTTCTATTAATAATAGAGTGGGAGTAACTCCAGGTGTCACTGGCAGACAAGCATGAAATGTTCATGCAAATGGCTTTACAACAGGCGCAACTGGCGTATGATTGCGCAGAAGTGCCGGTTGGCGCGGTAGTGGTTAACAGTGAAGGAGATATTATTGGCAAGGGCTATAATCGCACCATTACTGATTCCGATCCAACTGCGCATGCAGAAATTGTTGCTTTGCGTCAGGCTGCGGCTCATGAGTGTAATTATCGTTTGCCCGACCTGACAGTCTATGTAACACTTGAGCCTTGCGTTATGTGTATTGGTGCATTAACGCATGCCAGGATCGCCCATGTGGTTTATGGTGCTTCCGATCCAAAAACAGGTGCCTGTGGCAGTGTTTTGTGCATTCAGGCCAACAAAAAAATCAATCATCACACAAAAATAACATCGGGTGTCTTGGAACAGGCATGCGCAGAAAAGCTGCGACGCTTTTTCAGGGAACGCAGAAAAGGATCAAGATCATGAACGCAAGCGCAGAGCATCACAACAAGAAAGATAAAACCCAGGAAGAAATCGAACGTTTAAACGATGTCCAGATTTTATTGGATGAGGCCGATGACGTACCCGTGCCCATTTCTGTCTACGAAGACCCAATTGGTTTATACCTGCTTTCACCATCAGGTGCCTTGCAGGATCCGGCCAAACTGACACTGGCCGAGAAACGGCTGACTAAAATGGGCTTTCGGGTGGCCATAGACAAAGCGGCTGATGCCAGGGATTTGCGTTTTGCCGGTACCGACAAGCAAAGAGCACAGGCGTTTTCCCGTGCGGCTAAAGATAGCAGCCCGGTAGTGATGGCAACCCGCGGCGGATATGGTATTAGTCGGATCCTGCACCAGATAGACTGGAAATTGCTTGGAAATAATCCCAAGAAATACATTGGTTACAGTGACTTCACCGCTTTCAATTTGGCCTTGCTGGCAAAAACCGGTTTAAGCAGTTATACCGGTCCTGCCGCCGTATCCGACTTCGGCAACAAGAAAATAGACGATTTGACGGCCGAGATTTTTGTGGAAAGCATGCGCGGTGAGCTGGAAATTTTAAGTTTTGAGTCACCCGAATCAGATCCTGTTGATGCCAGAGGCACGCTTTGGGGCGGTAATTTGGCGATGATTGCATCACTTGTTGGCACGCCTTATTTTCCCAAGATCAAAAACGGTATTCTGTTTTTTGAAGATGTCGGCGAACATCCTTACCGGGTTGAACGTATGCTTACCCATTTGTTGCATGCCGGCATTTTGCAAAAGCAGAAAGCCATTGTGCTGGGGCATATTACCGATTACAAACTGACCGAAACTGATAACGGCTATGATATGCCCCATGTTATCAAGTGGCTCAAAGATCAGGTGAATGTGCCGGTTGTATATGGTCTGCCTTATGGTCACGGAGAGGTTAGGGTCACCTTACCCATTGGGGAAAAGGTGGGGGTTGCCACTGAAGACGGGATGGCTTATTTGGTGCTTGATGAGCATGAGCACACGCATGAGTCTGAGGCATCCACGCAAGACAGTAGCGAACATAGCCATATTCATGAAGGCCTGCACTTGCATATACATGATGAGCCTACGTTGGCAAGCAAGGGAAAAACCAAGAAAAAGAAGAAAAAATAATCATCAATTATTGAAAAAAAGCCTTAAATTCAATAATTAAGGCCTTATTTTGTTAAAATTACGTCTATATTCAATCTTGAAATGTCTTTTCCCGCAGGAAAAGGCATTTTTCTTTGCAAGCAACTTTTTCATTAAAAATTATCGTGATCTCTACAGCAAATCTTACCATCCAGTTCGGACCCAAACCCCTGTTTGAAAATGTCAGTGTTAAATTCGGTGGAGGCAACCGTTATGGCCTGATTGGTGCCAATGGTTCTGGTAAATCCACTTTCATGAAAATTATTGGTGGTGACCTTGAGGCAAGCTCAGGCAATGTTTCACTGGATCCCGGTGTGCGATTGGGTAAGTTGCGTCAGGACCAGTTTGCCTATGAAGACATTCGTGTGCTGGATGTGGTAATGATGGGCCACGCTGAAATGTGGGAGGCCATGAGTCAGCGTGATGCCATTTACGCCAATCTTGAAGCGACTGATGACGATTACATGCGTGCAGCCGAGCTGGAAGCCAAATTTGCCGAATACGATGGCTATACTGCCGAAGCCCGTGCCGGTGAATTGTTGCTGGGACTGGAAATACCGGTTGAACAACATAACTTACCCATGAACGAAATTGCACCGGGCTGGAAGCTGCGTATCCTGTTGGCGCAAGCCCTGTTTTCCAACCCCGATGTCCTGCTGCTTGATGAGCCCACCAACAACCTGGATATAAATACCATTCGCTGGCTCGAAGGGGTGCTTAACAGCTATCAAAGTACCATGATCATCATCAGTCACGATCGTCACTTTCTGAATCAAGTCTGTACCCATATGGCTGACCTGGATTATCGTGAAATCCGTATTTATCCGGGTAATTATGACGATTACATGCTGGCTTCCACCCAGGCACGTGAAAGGCTGACCTCTGATAATGCGAAGGCCAAAGAGCGTGTCATAGAACTACAAGATTTTGTGCGTCGTTTTGCCGCTAATAAATCCAAGTCACGCCAGGCCACTTCACGCCTGAAGCAAATTGACCGCATCAAGTCTGAAACCGTTGAAGTCAAGCCGTCTTCACGGCAGAACCCTTATATCCGGTTTGAACAGGAAAAAGTCCTGCATCGCCTGGCGGTAACCGTAGAGAAAGTTAGCAAGGCTTTTGATGCGCCGGTTATTAAGAATTTTTCTGCCATGATAGAAGCAGGTCAGAAAATTGCCATTATTGGTGCCAATGGCGTAGGTAAAACAACGATGTTAAGATTGTTTGCCGGTGACCTGAAACCAGACAGCGGAACGGTCAAATGGTCTGAAAATGCCGATATCGGTTATATGGCCCAGGATGTTTCCGATTATTTTCAGGCAGATATTAATGTGTTTGACTGGATGGGACATTACCGCAAGCCAGGTGATGAAGACCAAGCTATTCGCTCGGTGTTGGGACGCTTGTTGTTTTCTGCCGATGATATTGTCAAGCAGGTCAAGGTTTTGTCGGGTGGTGAGAAAAACCGCATGACATTCGGCCGTCTTATGCTTGGGCGGCATAATGTGTTGCTGTTAGATGAACCCACCAATCACCTGGATATGGAATCCATCGAATCGTTACAGTTTGCCCTTGAAAAATACGCTGGCACGCTGATTTTTGTTTCGCATGACCGTGAATTCGTTTCAGGCCTGGCTGACCGTATCATTGAAATTATGCCTAATGGCGAAATTGTTGATTACCAGGGTGGTTACGAAGATTATCTGTCTTCACGCGGCATTGAGGGTTAATGAAGACACTGTCTGCGCCATTCTCGTTTGAAGAAGATATTAAAAAAAGCCGTTTTATTGCGCATGCAATGCCGGTATCTTCTTCAGAGGAAGCGCTTGATTTCTTCGCCCGGCTTCATGAGCCCGAAGCAACTCACAATTGCTGGGCCTTCAAGGTAGGACAGAGTTATCGTTTTAATGATGATGGAGAACCGGGCGGGACAGCCGGACGACCTATTTTGCAGGCCATAGAAGGGCAAGACCTGACAAATGTCGCTGTCTTGGTTATTCGTTATTTTGGTGGTATCAAGCTGGGTACGGGTGGTTTGGTGCGGGCTTATGGGGGGTGTGCGGCCAAATGCCTGCGAGAGGCCCCTCAGCTTGAAATTATAGAAACAAAAACCGTGATTTGTTCTTGCCTGTTCTCGGAAATGGCGCTGGTCAAGTCACGCATTGCCCAGACTGACGCAAAGATTGTTGATGAAATTTATACCAATACGGGTATTACCATGACCCTTGAAATTCCCCTGGCGCAGATTGAACCCCTTGAACAGGTTTTTATTAACCTGACCAAGGGCAAGGGGCAGTGGTATTTTCCTGATGAAATAGGGCGGTCGTAAAGTAATAACTGCCGCTACTGCGGGATACCCCGCGCCTTATTATTGCCACACCAGGTGGCAATAATAAGGCAGGATCAGGCCTGGTTATGTTCGTCAGATTTTGCCTGTGCAGTGGCAATTTCCTGGTGCACTTTTTCCATGTCAATTTCCTGGATCTTGGTCAGTAATTCATCCAGTTGATTGGGAGACAGGGCACCTGCCTGGGAAAACATCAGGACTTTTTCACGAAAAACCATCAGGGTTGGAATAGAGCGGATTCTTAGGGCACCAGCCAGTTCCTGTTCTTCTTCAGTATTGATTTTGGCAAATTCAATATTTGTGAATTTTTCAGCGGCTTTTTCAAAAACCGGGGCGAATTGACGGCACGGGCCGCACCAGGGTGCCCAGAAATCAATAATCAAAATGTCGTTATCTTTGATGGCACCCTCAAAGGTTGCCTGGGTTAATTCTTTAATGGCCATGATGAATGTTCCTTAATTAAGGGTTATATAGTAACTGTAAATATGGGCCAATGGCGCCAAGTTAAAGTTGAATTATTTTATCGCTCCCATAGCTAAATTATTAAGCCGGTACTGCTTGCATGCAATACCGGCTTTGTTTTGCCATGGGAAAAATATATCGTTTGCCAGAATGGACGTTAACGTTTGTTAGGGCGCCGGCTTATTCCAGAATAAACCGGATAATAAACAGCACGGCAACAATAACGCTGGCAATATGCAGTTCTTTCATTCTGCCGGTACCGATTTTCATGACCACGTAGCTAATAAACCCAAATGCAATACCTTCGGCAATTGAATACGTAAAGGGCATAATGATGGCAGTCAGGGAGGCTGGAACCGCTTCAGTCACATCGGACCATTCCACTTCGGTCAAGTCCCTGACCATTAATCCTGCCACATAAAGCAGGGCTGGGGCAGTAGCATAAGCAGGCACAACGCTGGCCAGTGGTGCAAAGAAAAGGCATAGCAGGAATAAAATACCAATAACCAGGGCGGTCAAGCCGGTACGGCCGCCTGCCTGTACACCGGCGGCGCTTTCCACAAAGGCGGTGGTGCTGCTGGTGCCAATTAAAGAACCGGCTAAAATGGCGCTACTATCGGCAAACAGGGCGCGGCCCAGTTTATTGGGCTTGCCTTCAGGAAGCAGGTTGGCCCTTTTTGCCACGCCAATCAGGGTGCCAGTGGCATCAAAAACCTCTACCAGTACAAATACCAGAATCACATTCAGGAAGCCATGGTTAAGCACGCCGGCAATATCAAGCTGAAGGAAAGTAGGGGCAACGCTTGGCGGCATTGAAACAAGGTTTGAGATGGGAGGGCTATAACCCAGGATGGCCGATAAAACGGTAATGGCCAGAATGCCGAGCAGGATGGCCCCCTTTATTTTCAAGGCATCCAGAACGGCAATAATAAAAAAGCCCAGAATAGCCAGCAGGACCGTGGGCGAGCTTAAATCGCCTTGGGCAACCAACGTGGCATCATTTGCCACCACAATACCGGCCGATTTAAGGGCGATCAAGGCCAGAAACAGGCCGATACCGGCAACAATGGCCGCCCTAAGGGACTTGGGGATGCCTTCAATCAGCCATTTTCGCAAGCCGGAAGCGGAAAGAACCAGGAAAATAACACCTGAGACAAAGACTGCCCCAAGGGCCTGTTGCCATGTATATCCCAAGGCACCCACTACCCCGAATGCAAAGAAAGCATTCAATCCCATGCCCGGCGCCATGCCTATGGGCCAGTTGGCCAAAAATGCCATGATAAAGCAACCCAGGGCCGCCGCCAGACAAGTGGCCACAAATACGGCACCTTTGTCCATGCCGGTGGTCCCCAGGATTTCCGGGTTGACAAAGATAATATAGGCCATGGTCAGGAAGGTGGTCACACCGGCCAGTACCTCGGTTCGGGCATCGGTGGCATGTTCCCGTAGCTTAAACAGTGACTCAAGCATGGGCATTACTCCTATTTAATGAAGAACAACGTGTAAAATACGTACTTTAACGTACACGGCGTATGCTTTATAAATAAAAAGTCGCATGGTTTGGGTATTTACACGATTGCGTCTTTAATAAGCAACATAATAACTTTGCCAATGGCTTTATCTGGTGTGGCAAGAAAAGTTGCCGCCAACGTTCCATTTGGCATAAAACTGCTGTTTTTAATTTGAAATAATGAATATTATTGGTTTTGAAAGTTCCTGTGATGAAACAGGTGTTGCAATTGTCAATACTGAAAAGGGTTTGCTGGCGCATGCCCTGCATAGTCAGATTGCCATGCACCAGGCTTACGGTGGTGTGGTTCCAGAACTGGCCTCACGTGACCATATCCGTCGCGTCTTGCCATTAACCCGCGAGGTTCTTGAACAATCCGGTTTAACCATCAAGGATATCCATGCGGTTGCCTATACGGCCGGGCCTGGTCTTGCCGGTGCCTTGCTGGTTGGCGCATCAGTGGCGCAGGCATTTGCCTGGACGCATAACTTGCCTGCCATTCCCATCCATCACCTTGAGGGGCATCTGCTTTCTCCCATGTTGGCAGATGAGGTTCCCGGGTTTCCTTTCGTGGCTTTGCTGGTTTCCGGCGGGCATACGCAAATTATGCGGGTGAATGGGGTTGGGCAGTACGAGTTGCTGGGTGAAACCCTTGATGATGCAGCGGGTGAAGCCTTTGATAAGTCGGCCAAACTCATGGGCTTGCCTTATCCCGGTGGACCCGCACTTTCCCGGTTGGCCGAAAAGGGTGATCCTGCCGCCTATGCCTTACCGCGCCCCATGATGCATAGCGCAGATCTTAATTTTAGCTTCAGCGGCCTGAAAACAGCGGTGTTGACGACGCTGCGCAAGATAGAGCAGGGTGGGCCTTTAGGTGAACAGGACAGGGCAAACCTGGCGGCTTCAGCGCAACAGGCGATTGTTGATGTGCTGGGTTATAAGGTGATCAAGGCCATGAAACAAACTAAACTTAAAAGGTTAGTGGTGGCGGGTGGCGTTGGAGCTAACAGTCAATTGCGCAGTTATTTGCGTAGCGAAATGGCAAAACAGGGGGGGCAGGTGTTTTTTCCGCCCCTTGCGCTCTGTACCGACAATGGTGCCATGATTGCGCATGCCGCTGCAGAGCGGGTTAAGGCGGGGCTGGTTGATTTAAACAGCGGAGCCTATGCTTTCAAGGTAAAGCCCCGCTGGGAACTGTCAGAGGCTTAGTGCTTGTTTTTTTGACCTAATCTTGTTTCTGTGCCTGCCAGCAGGTTGGCAATGTTTTTCTTGTGCTTGTAAATAAGCATAAGAGAAATAAGGCAAATGACCCAAAATATCTCGGTTAACAAGTGCCAGGCAATCTGGTCACCGGCATAATAGTAAAAGGGTGCAAAAATGGCGGCAATAATGGCTGCCAGCGAAGAGTACCTGAAAAAAACGGCAATAATAATCCAGGTTGCCACAGTGGCCATGGCTAGCCAGGGTTGGATGGCAAGCAAAATGCCAATGGCGGTAGCCACACCTTTTCCACCTTTGAATTTCAGGAAGACGGAATACAAATGGCCAAGAAATACCGCCAGGGCAACCAGTGCAATACCTGTTACGGTAAGTTTAAGCTCTGGCGCGAACTTGATGGCAAGGTATACCGCGAGCCAACCCTTGAAGGCATCTCCTAGCAGGGTAAGGGCGGCGGCAGCTTTGTTGCCACTCCTGAGAACATTGGTGGCACCCGGGTTGCCAGAGCCAAATGTTCTAGGGTCTTTTAAGCCAAATAATTTGCTGGTAATAATGGCGAAAGGGACTGATCCTGCCAGGTACGCTAAAATAATGGCGATAATACTTGCCAGTATGCTGTTCATCGGGGTTCCTTCTTTTAATCAAGAGCAGATTATAAACAGGAAAGTTTTTGTTTTTAAGTCGATATGGGATATTTTTGGATAATATCTGCAAGATGTAATTCAAACAAGTTCATTCAGGTTATATTGTTTTAAAATGCAATTAGCTGATTATAAAAACAATGGGTAAGTCAACTTTTATGCTTGGGTTGAGGTTTTCCAACCCATTATTTCTCGGGTTATTTTTCAAGTTTGGATCATATGAAGCGAATTTTAGTCTCTAACGATGATGGATATAACGCAAAAGGCGTTGAATTACTGGCAGAGGCGCTACGATCGTTCGCGGAAGTCATTGTCATTGCACCAGAAACCAATCATAGCGGTGCATCCAATTCCCTTACCTTGACGCGTCCGTTAACCGTACGGCAGGCAGCCAATGGCTATTATTATGTTAATGGTACGCCTTCAGATTGTGTGCATATCGCTTTAACGGGTATCCTCAAGCAGAAACCCGATCTGGTGGTTTCCGGTATCAATAATGGTGCCAATCTTGGCGAAGATACCTTGTACTCCGGAACCGTTGCCGCAGCCACAGAAGGCTATCTGTTTGGTATACCTTCCATCGCTTTTTCTCTGACAGAGCGTAATTGGCCGCATATTGAAGCGGCCGTTGACATAGCCGCTTATATTGTCAAGCACCAGCTGGAACAGCCTCGTCAGGCTCCCTGTTTGTTAAGCGTAAACATTCCACCCTTGCCAAAGCATGAACCCGAAAATATCCGGGTTGCCCGCTTGGGTCGGCGTCATCCGTCTCAACCGGTTATTGAAGCAACCAATCCCAATGGCGAAACCATTTACTGGATTGGTCCTACCGGTGAAGTGGCAGATGCGGGCAGTGACACCGATTTTGGCATTATCAATCAGGGGCATATATCAGTGACCCCTTTGCGGCTTGATTTGACTCATTATGACGAATTGGGTATTACCCATGAGTGGCTGGAGGGTTTATGCGTAAACCCATAGATGATCTTGTGGTTTATGGCAATAGAAATGTTAGGGATGTTAAAAAAAACACCGTATTTAGTCCATCTGCGGTAAATAAAATTACAATAACCCCAACCAATAGCAATACACGGATTTTGTCTGGTGCCCAGTCTTTTTCTTACGGACAAAGCAGTATTTCCGTTCAGGGTAAGCCAGGTATGGCCGGTGGCACGGGAGATCCTATGAATCTCGGATTGAACTCAGATCGTTTGCGACACCAGATGGTTGCACGCCTGAAGCAAAAAGGTATCACTGATGCCCGGGTATTGGCGGCCATGCAGGCGGTGCCGCGGCATATATTTGTTGATCAGGGTTTGGCCAGCAGGGCCTATGAAGATGCTGCTTTGCCTATTGGTTTTTCCCAAACCATTTCCCAGCCCTGGATTATTTCCAGGATGTTGTCTATTGTGTGTGAAGATAGAAGTCCGCAAAGAGTGCTGGAAATTGGTACTGGCTGTGGTTATCAGGCAGCGGTTATGGCCCACTTGTTTCCTGTTGTTTACAGCATAGAACGGATAAAAGGTCTTCATGACATGGCGCGTGAGCATTTAAGGGATTTGCGCCTGGTTTCAAAGGTTAGCCTGACATTCGGAGATGGTATGCTTGGGCTACCGGCTTATGCGCCCTTTGATGCCATTGTTATTGCAGCGGCCGGCATGGAGATTCCAGGCGTTTTGTTATATCAGCTTAGTGTGGGTGGCAGGTTAGTTGCCCCTGAAGGCACCAGTAATCAAAGACTGGTTCTTATAGAAAGAACCGGTGAAGAAAGTTGGAGCCGTTCCGAACTTGAGGCGGTACGCTTCGTTCCGTTACGGTCAGGTACACAATCTTAGATGGAGAATTTTTGCCTTAATATTTAAATGGGCAAACTGGATATTATGAATATGCATTCGTTCAGAAGAAAGTCATTGTTATTTGGTACAGTATTCATGGCTGCAGTACTTGCGGGTTGTGGGGGTACTGGAAAAGCGCCAGTGTCCACCTTGGGTGGTGGCACTGCGTCAGCAGGACAATATGTTGTGCAAAGGGGCGATACGCTTTACAGTATTTCCCGCAGGCATAACGTCAGTGTTGCCCAGTTGAAGTCATTGAATAATATTTCCGATCCGTCCCAGCTCGAGGTGGGGCAACGTTTACGCATTTCATCATCGGGTATGGCCAGCAGTGCTGCCAAGGCACCCGCTGCCGCAAGTGTGTCAACCTCTGCACCCAAGGCCAGTGATGCTAGCCTGGTTTCTTGGGCATGGCCACTCAAGGGTAATATCATTTCAGGGTATTCCAGTGCAACCCGTGGTATAGATATTGCAGGCAATGTGGGGGACCCGGTCTATGCGGCCGCTTCAGGAACCGTTTCTTATGTAGGTAATGGCTTGCGTGGTTTGGGTAATCTTATCCTGATTTCACACGGCAATGGCTTTATTACTGCTTATGCACATAACAGCAAGTTGCTGGTTAAAGACAAGCAACGGGTCAGCAAAGGAGATAAAATTGCCGAGGTAGGGCAGTCTGATACCACTTCTCCGCGATTGCATTTTGAAATTCGCCGCAATGGCCAGCCCGTCAATCCCTTGTCTTATTTGCCAAAATAAAGTTTGTTTATGCTCCCAACCCTTGTTTTTGACCTTGAAACCATACCTGATGCAAAAGGGCTCCGCAGCTTGAATGGCTGGGATCAGGATATGCCTGATGCTGAAGTGATCGAGCGTGCCACGGACATCAGGATAGCGCAAACCGGCTCTGATTTTTTCCCCTTGCATTTGCAAAAAATTGCCGTGATCGGTTGTGTTTTTCGCGATGATAGCGGGTTCAGGGTTAAAACATTAGGAAAGCCAGATGATGATGAGGCTACGCTTATTAATGGTTTTTTCAAAACTATAGAGCGCTATACACCACGTTTGGTGAGCTGGAATGGCAATGGGTTTGATTTGCCCGTATTGCATTACCGAAGCCTGATTCATGGGGTTCCGGCATATCGTTACTGGGATATGGGTGAAGAAGACCGCGACTTTAAATATAACAATTACATCAGTCGCTATCATAACCGCCATATAGATTTAATGGATTTACTGGCGAAGTATAACGGCAGGGCCAATGCGCCATTAGACCAATTGGCCAAGCTTTGCGGTTTCCCTGGCAAGCTGGGTATGGATGGCGGACAGGTTTGGCCAGCCTGGCAGGCAGGCAAGGCCGATGAAGTACGTGCCTATTGTGAAACCGATGTAGTCAATACATGGCTGGTTTATTGTCGTTTCCGTTTTATTCGGGGTGAAATTGACCAAATTGCCTACGACCGCGAAGTAGAGCTGGTACGGAATACGCTTGAGGAAATCAATGCGCCACATTGGCAGGAGTATCTGCAGGCCTGGGGTAAGTAAGGGCAAGAGGGTAAGAGGAAAACGGAAGGCAATTATTGCCGGTTTTCCGTTTTTCAGTAACCGATTGAAAATATTCCGGCTAAATTGCAATTAGTTTGAAACCGCTTATGCATCAAAATAGCTTCACGTTATCAATTAACACAAAGGAGCTACATCATGGCTAAGTCTATTTCTTCATTCGTTGTTAAATCTCTTACTGTTGCTACTGCTGCATTGGCTATTGGATCTACCTTCTCGGTTGCTACTGCACAACCCCAAAACGCCGATTCGCGTCCTGGCATGAGCCAAAAAATGGGTGATGGATATGGTCAATTCAAAGGTGAGCGTGGCCATTATAAACATCAGGGCCGTCAAATGAATACCAACGCGGCCATTATTATTCCCGGTTTTGGTCCTGCAGACCAAAAACTGGTTGATGACCTGAAACTGAACGATGACCAGAAAGCCAAACTTCAGACAGCGCTGGATAATAAAAAACAGGCCCGTGGCGAACATCGCGATACGTTCAAGAAGGCTTTTGATCTTCGCAAGCAGCAGGTAGAATCTGGCAAGCTTGATCCCAAGGCATTGATGGCAGCTGAAAAAGAGTTGCGTGCCACCATGCAGGAAAAACGTGACGCACACCAGGCTGAGTGGCTTGCTTTATGGGAAAGCTTCACACCTGAGCAGCAGGCAACCGTTGGTAAATACTACCAGGATCGTGCTCAAAAAATGCAAGAGCGCAGGGAACAACGTGAGCAACGTATGGAAGAACGCAAGGAAAAACGCGAGCAGCGCATGGAAAACAGGGCCAAACAGGCGCCTGCAGAGCAAGCTGAAGCTAAATCCTGATTTTGTTTGAATAGTTTTACTATATAAGATCTCTCCTCTCTCTTATCCCGGTTTTTTACCGGGATTTTTTTATGTTTTTCATGACATCGCTCATTTGCATCCATGCTTGAATTTACAATAGGTGCTTCATTTGGATAGGAACAGTCATGTCTGAAGTATTGTCTATAGAATCATTGGACCTTGAGGCACGTGGCATCGCACGTCGTGAAGGAAAAACTATTTTTGTTCAGGGAGCACTTCCCGGAGAGGTGGTTGAAGCCACTATTATTAGAAAAAAACCTTCATATGAAATTGCACGTACGCAGCGGGTCCTGAAGGAATCAAGCCTGCGGGTGACACCTCGTTGCCCGAATTTTGGCATGTGTGGCGGTTGTGCCATGCAACACCTGGATACGTCCACCCAGGTGGCGGTCAAGCAAAGAGCCCTGGAAGATTGTTTCCAGCATATATCAAAGCTAAAAATCCCCCAGGTGCTGGCGCCGATGCACGGCCCTGATTGGGGCTATCGTTACCGTGCCCGTTTATCTGTGCGTTATGTCAGAAAAAAAGGGACGGTTCTGGTCGGGTTTCATGAGCGTAAAAGCGGATATGTGGCTGATATGACTGAATGTCATATTCTCCCAAAGCATGTCTCTGAATTGTTGCTGCCATTGCGTCAGCTAATTGGAAGTTTAAGTGTTCGCGAGCGGGTTCCCCAGATTGAAGTGGCAATTGGCGATGGTACAACGGTATTAACCATGCGTCATATGGATCCATTCACGGAAAATGATCTGGTCTTGCTTGATGAGTTTGCTGATAAACATCATATTATCTGGTGGGTTCAATCCAAAGGACCTGAAACGGTCAAGCCCCTGCACGAAAAAGATGCGGGCAGGCTGGCCTACAGTCTTCCGCAATTTGGTTTGCGCATGGCCTATAAGCCCACGGACTTTACCCAGGTTAATCATCAGATCAACCAAGCGCTTATTGCCAAGGCACTTAATTTGCTGAATGTGCAACCCCATGACCGGGTAGCTGATTTGTTTTGCGGATTGGGTAATTTTACTTTGCCATTGGCCACTAGAGCCAAAGAAGTGGTTGGCATTGAAGGGAGTAAAATCCTGACAGACAGGGCGCTTGAGGCGGCCAAAGAGCATGATCTGGACAATAAAACCAGTTTCTCAACTCTCAATCTGTTTGAAGTGGATGTTCAATGGTTGCGTGACCTGGGTCATTTTGACCGTATGCTGATTGATCCGCCCCGTGAGGGAGCCCTTGAGGTTGCCAGGGCACTGGCCCAGCTCACACCTGATGAAAGGCCCAAATGTATCGTCTACGTTTCCTGTAATCCGGCTACTTTGGCACGAGATGCGGGTATCTTGGTTGAGAATGGTGCGTATAAGTTGATATCGGCTGGTGTGATTAATATGTTCCCGCATACTGCCCATGTGGAATCCATCGCGGTGTTTGAGTCCTGAACAACCGGCGGTACCGGGCTATCATTTGCTTATAGCGGTTTATAGTTTGGGGCGATGATAACCCCCTTTCACGCCATCAGGAGACAGGACTAACTGCCATAATTGATTTGAGCGTGCCCGGAATGAGCCAGCGCAAACCAATAAGTAATAGCGCCACATGCGATAAAAACGTTCGGAATATTGACCTTTGAATTCATGCCAGTTTTTTTCGAAATTGGCATGCCAGGCCATTAATGTTTTATCGTAATCGGCACCAAAGTTGTGGACATCCTCTATCACGAACAGGGATTCCAATGAGTCGGAAATCTGTCCAATGACGGGTACTTCTCCATTGGGGAAAATATATTTGTCAATCCAGGGGTCAGGGTGATGATCGCGGATTTGGCCACCAATCGTATGCAGTAGAAACAGGCCGCCTTCTTTCAGGTTGCGGCGGGCTACTTCAAAATAGGTGCGGTAGTTTTTGCGTCCGACATGCTCAAACATGCCCAAGCTGACAATGGCATCGTATTGTTCGTGCAGGTCGCGGTAGTCTTCCAGCCGAAACGTGACTGGCAGGCCGTGGCATAATTGTTCGCCATATTGGGTTTGTTCTTTTGAGATGGTAATGCCAGTGCAGGACACGCCGTAATTTTCTGCTGCATAGCGCATAAAACTGCCCCAGCCGCAACCAATATCCAGTACATGCATGCCGGGTTGTAAATTCAGTTTCTGGCAAACCAGATCCAGTTTGGCTAATTGGGCATCGTTCAGGTTATCGGCCTTGTCCCAGTAACCGCAGGTGTAAGTCATATAGGGATCCAGCATTTTGGCAAAAAAATCATTGCCAATGTCATAGTGTGTTTCACCCACTTCCCAGGCACGGGTGCGTGTCTGGTGATTAAGGATTTGCGCCCGTAAGCTATACCACAGTGTACTAAGGCTTTTGATTTTGGTATCCAGTTTGCTGCGCAGGATCAGATTGATTAGTTCATCAATTTGCTGGCAATCCCACATGCCGGCCATATAGCTTTCACCCAGACCCTTGCTGCCTTGCGCCAGAATCAGGTCGGCAGCTTTGGGATTATGAATCTGTAGATCCCATAAATTGTTGCCGTTTATGGTTATGTTGGCACTGTCTAATAGTTGTTTAAGATATTCGCATGACTTATTTTTATTTGTTTTTAAATTGTCTGCTTCTGTTAACTCCTGGTGTTTCATGGGCTTTCCTTTAGTGGTAGATAAAGAAAACAACACATTTAATAAAACAATGAAAATAATGCCTAAATAGGCGAAAGGCATTGTGTAATACAGGAATTGGATACCATTTTACATCTCAAGGATATCCTTTTCTTATTTATAATTTATAACTTAACATTATGACCATAAAATTTCAAACTCAATCTATGAGGTTCTAATCCCGGATAGATTTTTAAAGCATATTTCCCTGGCTAGTGTCAGAAAGGCCTGAATGTAAGTGGCGTCCCTGTCTTCGCTACGCACAGCGGCATACAGGGTTTGCCAAATGCCAGGAGGATCACCTAAATGGCAGATTTTAAGCCATTCCTGGTTTACATAGTCGGTCAAGGTCCAGTTGGGCAGGGCGGCAACGCCGCGGTTGCTGTTAATAAGCTGGATAATAATGGGCGTTAATTCTGCGGTTCTGGTGGCAACGGGTTCAATGTCGGCCGGATCAAGAAAGGTGCTGTAAATATCCAACCGATCTTTTTCAACCGGATAGGTGATTAAGATCTGGTCTGCCAGGTCTTGTGGCTTGATATACCGTTTGTGTGAAAGTGGATTGTCTGCGGATACGGCAACCACCAGCTCATACTTGAAAAGCGGGATGTAATCAATATTTTCCGAGCGCACGGGGTCGGAGGTGATGACCAGGTCCAGGTCGCCTCGGCGCAGGGCAGGAAAAGGGGCAAAAGAAAATGCAGCGGATAGATCCAGTGAAATTTGTGGCCATTGTTGGCGGTATGCGTCAAGAGCGGGCATGAGCCATTCAAAGCAGGAGTGGCATTCAATGGCCAGATGTAGCCTGCCGGTATTGCCTGCTGCCAGTTTTTGCAACTCCCTTTCGGTGGATTTAATCTTTGGCAGGATATCATCAGCCAGTGCAAGTATACGCAGTCCGGCGGTTGTTAGTCTGGCAGGACGGGTGCGTCGATTCAGGACATTTGTGCCCAGCCTGTTTTCAAGTTCACGTAGTTGGTGTGACAGGGCGGATTGGGTGACCGAGAGATGATCAGCCGCCTCTTGGAGAGTACCAAAATTGCAGAGAGCGGTCAGTGTTTCCAGGTGTTTGATTTCAAGCATGTGCATGTTCTTTAAACTGGGTTATTAACTTATTCAATTAAAATATAAATATATAAATCAAGGGCTTAGTTATTAATATTAAATTTTCTCATATTATATTTAGAATTTTGAGATATTTTAATGTTAATTATAAGGCAGAATCCAGATACTTGATAAACATTCATGCTATTTGAGATTTATATGACTATTATTCATAATTTAGGTTTTCCCCGGATTGGTGTTCAGAGGGAATTGAAAAAAGCCCTGGAACAATATTGGGGTGGGCAAATCAATGCTGAGGCGCTTGAATCGATTGGACTGACATTAAGGAAAAAACATTGGCAACAGCAGGCCGATGCCGGAGTGTCTTTGCTACCTGTGGGTGATTTTGCCTGGTATGACCAGATTCTGGAATGGAGTGCGTTGATTGGTGCGGTGCCAGCCCGTTTTGCACAAGACGTCAATCAGGAAGTCGGGCTGGATACGTTATTCAGAATGGCGCGGGGCAAGGCACCCACCGGACAGCCTGCTGTTGCCTGCGAAATGACCAAATGGTTTGATACTAACTATCACTACATCGTGCCTGAACTGGAAGCGGGGCAAACTTTCCGTATTGCCCGCAGTTCCCTGTTTGATTATGTCGATGAAGCGATTGCCGATGGACATCAGGTCAAGCCGGTTATTCCTGGTCTGTTAAGCTATTTGTGGTTAAGCAAAGGAGATACCTTCACTAATGGCCCAGAGGATGCGCGTAAGCTGGGCTTGATTCCTGATTTAATGGCGGTTTATGAAAAGGTGCTGGCACGCCTGCAAGTGCAGGGGGTTGAATGGGTCCAGATTGATGAGCCTATCCTGACACTGGAATTACCCCAAGTCTGGAAAGATGCCTTCAAACCCGTGTATGAACAGTTGACACAACAAAACCTGAAGATTCTGCTGGCAACGTATTTTGAGGGCCTGGATGATAATCTTCCCGTGGCAGTAGGTTTACCGGTGGCTGGTTTGCATGTGGATCTGGTTCGTGGAAATGATAATCTGCAAGTCATTGTTGACGGTCTTCAGCCAGGGCAGATCCTGTCGGCAGGGAGTATTAGTGGCCGTGATATCTGGCGAACAGATCTTGATGCAGCTGCGGCTCGCTTGCAGCCGTTAAAAGAAAAACTGGGTGAGAATTTATGGCTGGCACCATCCTGCTCTTTATTGCATGTGCCGGTAGATTTGACTCATGAAACCAAGCTTGATGAAGAGATTAAATCCTGGTTTTCTTTTGCGCGTCAGAAACTTGAAGAATTAAATGCCTTGGCAGCGGTTCTTGATAAACGTTTAACGCCTGCTATTGAGGATTTTTTGTCCAGGCAGCATCTGGCGATTAAGAACAGAGAAACATCAAGGCGTATTCATAATCCGGTGGTACAACAGCAAATTGTACAGTCCGGGCAGATCAGTCGTGATCGAACGCCTTTTGGTGAGCGCGTGAAAAAACAGCGTGATGTTCTGGACTTACCGTTGTTTCCAACCACTACTATTGGTTCTTTCCCGCAAACGACCGAAATCAGGGCATTGCGGCGTGACTGGAAAAAAGGGATCCTGAGTGATGCTAAATATGAGAAGTCCATCAAGGAAGAAATTGCCAAAGTGGTGACTTTCCAGGAGGAAATCGGGCTGGATGTGCTGGTTCATGGAGAGCCTGAGCGCAACGATATGGTTGAGTACTTTGGTGAGCTTCTGGCTGGTTATGCTTTCACGGAAAATGGCTGGGTACAAAGTTACGGTTCACGGTGTGTAAAACCACCGGTTATTTATGGTGATGTGGCTCGCGTTATTCCAATGACGGTTGAATGGACGGCTTATGCCCAATCCCTAACGAAAAAGCCCATGAAAGGTATGTTGACCGGTCCTGTTACCTTGTTGCAATGGTCATTTGTACGTGATGATCAGCCACGGGCGCAAACGTGTCGCCAACTGGCCTTGGCATTACGAGGTGAAATTCTTGATCTTGAAAAGGCTGGCATTGGTATTATCCAGATTGATGAGCCTGCGTTCCGTGAAGGCTTGCCACTGCGTAAGCAAAAATGGCAGGCATATCTGGATTGGGCGGTTGATGCGTTTCGCCTGTCTACATCAGGCGTTCAGGATGAAACGCAAATCCATACGCATATGTGCTATTCGGAATTCAATGACATTATTGAGGTGATTGCCACCATGGATGCCGATGTGATTACCATTGAAACTTCCCGTTCCAATATGGAATTGCTGCATGCTTTTGAAGCGTTCCATTACCCCAATGAAATTGGTCCGGGTGTTTATGACATTCACTCTCCCAATATTCCAGATATGGATTGGATGGTTCAATTAATACAAAAGGCAGCAGGAAAAATAGACAAGCGGCGTTTGTGGGTTAATCCCGATTGTGGTCTGAAAACAAGAGGATGGCCGGAAACCCGTGCTGCACTTGAAAAAATGGTTGATGCTGCCAGGCGCTTGCGGATGCAATAAGTCATTGGGTTTATTTCTAGGGTAAACCCTAGAAATAAACGATGAATTTAAGAATTCAGGCATGATGATTTGCGGGTAAGCTATACTTTCCGCAATCATTTATCAATTGTTCTTAACTTCGTCTCATAATGCCATTTGATTCTTCAGTACGCCGTAAACCCATTCATACTCGAAAAATAGAAATGAATTCCTTTTTAAGGGAGGATGGATTGTGGGAGCTTGAAGCATCTTTGCTCGATTACAAGGCTTACGATTTTCCCAAACGCAATGGCAGTATTAAAGTAGCGGGTTCACCGGTACATAATATGACAATCTGTCTACTGGTAACCGAAGACGGAGAGGTACGTGATGCCCGTGCGCATTATGATAATGCACCTTATGATCAAACCTGTTCAGCAATCGAGGCTGCTTACAAGGGGTTGATTGGTTTGCATTTGCTAAGAAATTTTCGCAATGCGGTCAAAGAACGCTTTTCCAGAACATCTGGTTGCACTCATATGTCTGAACTTGTTATATTATTACCAACGGTTTTTGTTCAAAGTTTGTCGGCATCCCGTAACCGGAAAGAAGCACAGTCGGGTAAAAAGCCTTTCCAGCTCGAAGGTTGTCATGCCCTGGCTTTAACCTCACCCGTGGTAAAAGAGTTTTACCCCGACTGGTATGTCAATGAAGCTTTGGAAACGGGCAAGATCAATTGATAGTGGCCCCCTGCGCAAGCGGGGCATTTTATTTTTTCCTACATCTATATAGGTAATACATGAAGATCCATGAGTATCAAGGTAAAGAACTTCTAAGGAAGTTTGGCGTTACCGTACCTCGCGGTATTCCCGCATTCTCTGTTGACGAGGCTGTAAAAGCAGCAGAAACACTGGGCGGACCAGTTTGGGTTGTCAAAGCCCAGATTCATGCCGGTGGTCGTGGAAAGGGCGGTGGTGTCAAATTGGCCCGTTCTATCGATGAAGTGCGTCAATTGGCTTCTGAAATCCTGGGCATGCAACTGGTTACACACCAGACTGGCCCAGAGGGACAAAAAGTCAAGCGTCTTCTTATTGAAGAAGGTGCGGACATTAAAAAAGAATACTACGTTGGTATCGTTACCGATCGTGCTACCCAGCGCGTTTGCGTCATGGCATCTAGCGAAGGCGGCATGGATGTAGAAGAAGTTGCCGAAAAAACACCCGAAAAAATCTTGAAAGTATTTGTTGATCCGGCCACTGGCCTGACCGATGAAGAAGCGGCAGAGCTTGCACGTGGTATTGGTGTACCTGAGGCATCTGTTGCCAAAGCTGCAGCAGAGTTCCAGAAACTGTATCAGGTTTATTGCGAAACCGACTCCTCTTTGGCTGAAATCAACCCGCTGATCCTGACCGGTTCCGGTGATATCATCGCCCTTGACGCTAAATTCAATTTCGACTCAAACGCATTGTACCGGTTGCCCGAGATCGTTGCTTACCGCGATCTTGATGAAGAAGATCCTGCTGAAATCGAAGCCAGCAAATACGATCTGGCCTATATCCAGCTCGATGGCAATATCGGCTGCCTGGTTAACGGTGCCGGCCTGGCGATGGCAACCATGGATACTATCAAGCTGTTCGGTGGCGAGCCGGCCAACTTCCTTGACGTAGGTGGTGGTGCAACAGCAGAGAAAGTAACCGAAGCGTTCAAGATCATGTTGAAAAACGAAGGTGTGAAAGCGATTCTGGTTAATATTTTTGGCGGTATCATGCGTTGCGACGTGATTGCCGAAGGCGTTATTGCTGCATGCCGTGCGGTAAACCTGAATGTTCCTTTGGTTGTTCGCATGAAAGGAACCAACGAAGAACTGGGCAAGCAAATGCTGAAAGATTCAGGTCTTCCCATTATCAGCGCTGACACAATGGCAGAAGCTGCAACCAAAGTTGTTGAAGCAGCCAAGTAAGGAAGGAATTCATCAATGTCTATTCTTATCAATAAAGACACAAAAGTAATTACTCAGGGTATTACAGGTAAAACCGGCCAGTTTCACACGCGTATGTGCCGTGAATACGGTAATGGTAAAGAAGCCTTTGTTGCCGGTGTAAACCCTAAACGTGCTGGCGAAGATTTCGAAGGTATTCCAATCTACGCTTCTGTTAAAGAAGCCAAAGAAGAAACCGGTGCCACTGTTTCCGTTATTTATGTTCCACCAGCAGGTGCTGCCGCCGCTATCTGGGAAGCTGCTGAAGCTGACCTTGATCTGGCTATTTGCATTACCGAGGGTATTCCTGTTCGTGACATGCTAGAGTTACGCAACCGCATGCGCGCTGAAAACAAGAAAACCCTGTTGTTGGGTCCTAACTGCCCTGGTTTGACCATTCCTGATGAAATCAAGATTGGTATTATGCCCGGTCACATTCACCGTAAAGGTAAAATCGGTATTGTCAGCCGTTCTGGTACATTAACTTATGAAGCCGTTGCACAGGTTTCAGAGTTGGGTATGGGCCAGTCTGCTGCGGTTGGTATTGGTGGTGACCCAATTAACGGCCTGAAACACATCGATATCCTGAAAATGTTCAACGATGATCCGGAAACCGAAGCCGTCATTATGATTGGTGAAATTGGTGGACCTGATGAAGTCAATGCGGCATTGTGGGCTAAAGATAACATGACAAAACCAATTGTTGGTTTTATCGCCGGTGTTACAGCGCCTCCCGGAAAACGTATGGGTCACGCTGGTGCCCTGATTTCTGGTGGTGCCGATACTGCTGATGCCAAACTTGAAGTGATGGAAGCTTGCGGTATTCGTACAACCCGCAATCCTTCTGAAATGGGCAAATTACTGAAATCCATTCTGTAATATGTCCTAGCACAATAAAAAACCGCCAATCAATAATATTGAAAATGGCGGTTTTTTATTTGCAGTAAAGGTCACTGTAAGCGGGCACTTGCCGTATTGGCAAGAGGAAAAACAGTTTGCAGTATTGGCTGGTTTTCAGGCTTATAAGGTAGACTTTTGACATTCAAAATTAAAACTACCTTGAACTGAATTATAATCTGTTGTTTTCTTTGGAAACGCAGTAAATATATGATTCAATACAGGCAACATTTAGCCGTTAAGGCTATTTGGAACAGGTGGTAAAATTTTTCCTGTTCATAAATTGTCTTCTTAACAAGAAAATAGGTAAACAGATGTTAGAGTTTTTTCAGCATATCAATTGGGCCGCAGTCGGTTCAATTATTTTAGTAGATCTTCTTCTAGGTGGGGATAATGCCATTATTATTGCCTTGGCCTGCCGAAATCTGGAGAAGGCGCAGCGCATGAAGGGTATTCTCTGGGGTACCGTGGGTGCAATCTCTTTGCGCGTAATTCTTATTGCTTTCGCCCTTCAATTATTAACCATTCCTTTCCTGAAAATAGTGGGTGCAGCGCTGCTTCTGTGGATTGGTATCAAACTGCTGATCCCGGAAGAGGATCATGGTGAAGGAATTACGGCAAGCAGTAGTGTCTGGGGTGCCGTTAAAACCATCCTTATTGCCGACCTTGTCATGAGCCTGGATAACGTACTGGCAATTGCCGGTGTCGCTGACAGTACGCATGCGGATCATCAATTGGCTTATGTTGTTTTTGGCTTGGTGGTCAGTGTGCCTATCATTATCTGGGGTAGTACACTGGTACTTAAATTAATTGATAAATTCCCGCTGGTCATCCTGTTTGGTGCTGGTTTGCTTGGCTGGCTGGCTGGTGGTATGCTTGTCACCGACGTTTATGTTGTAAACACATTCTTTGCAGGCGAAGGTGCATCTAAACTCATCCTGTATTCTGCCGAAGTTATTGGGGCATTGCTTGTTATGGGTGTGGGTAAATTTATTGCCTCGAGAAAAACGGCTCAAATGTCTGAAAAGGCTGGATAGCCCATATTTATTTTAAGGATAGTTAGTTAGAATATGTCACAAAAACCCAAACTTACCCTGTTGCAACTTTTGTTTGTCCTGGCGGTTATCGGTATTGTTATTGCTGTCCTTGCCAATTATTTTAAATAGGAAGAACCCGCAATGTCAGTACAACCTGAAAAATTGATTATCGCTACACGAGCCAGTCGCCTGGCGTTATGGCAGGCTGAATTTGTGCAGGCTAAGTTGCAGGCGCTGTATCCGGCCTGCCGTGTCGAACTGCTAACCATGACGACCAGGGGCGATCAAATTCTAGATCGTACCCTGTCAAAAGTGGGTGGCAAAGGTTTGTTCGTCAAGGAACTTGAAACCGCTTTGCTCGATGGTCGAGCCGATCTTGCCGTACATTCTCTTAAAGATGTACCCATGGATCTTGGTTCTCCCTTCCAGTTAGCGGTGGTCATGAACCGGGCAGACCCACGTGACGCATTCGTATCCAATAAGTATGAAAAACTGGCCGATTTGCCTGAAGGCGCAGTGGTGGGTACTTCCAGCCTGCGCCGTGAGTCCCAGATAAGGGCAAACTTTCCTCACCTGATTGTAAAACCCTTGCGAGGAAACCTTGATACACGTCTTGGTAAACTCGATAACGGTGAGTACGATGCCATTATCCTGGCTGCAGCCGGGTTGGAGCGCTTGGGCTTGCCAGAAAGAATCCGCAGTTGCCTGTCGGTACAGGACAGCCTGCCTGCGGCCGGGCAGGGGGCGCTGGGAATAGAAATTCTCGAGTCCCGTTCCGATGTGCTGGCCGCTTTGCAGCCGTTGTCTTGTCAGGAAACGCTGGCATGTGTAACGGCTGAAAGGGCGGTTTCATCATTCCTGGGTGGTTCCTGTCAGGTGCCTTTGGCCGCTCACGCCGTCATTAATGGCAACGAGCTTGCCATTCAGGCGTTTGTTGCATTACCCGATGGAACCAAAGTGTTGCGTGCGCAAAGCAGTGGCCCGATTGAGCAGGCAGAACAACTGGGTCTTGCTGTTGCCAAAGAGCTGCATCAGGCGGGTGCCGATAAAATTTTGGCAACATTGTTGAATAATTAATCGTGTTTTCTTGATTGGCAAGAAAGCATGAACAGACATATTATTCTTACCCGTCCGGCAGGAAGTAGCTCATCATTACAATCAATGCTTGTTGCGGCGGGTTGGCAGGTTACTGAACTGCCGGCCTTGGAGCGTTTCCCCTTGCCTTTAAAGGCAGGGGAAGTTCCCGGCCTTGCTAGCTATAGCCTGGTATTTTTTGTTAGTGGCTATGCGGTCCAGGTTTTTTTTGGAATGCTGGCAAAATATGGCCAGCATTGGCCCAAAGGGTTGTACGCTGGCGCTGTCGGGATGGCAACGGCCAATGCCTTGCAAGCACAGGGTGTTCCTGCCAGTCAAATTATCCATCCGGGTCCCAATACGGAAAATCAGGACTCAGAAGCGTTTTTTGATGAGTTGTTAAAAAAAGACCTCGGAAAATTTACCAGTGTCCTGGTCGTTCGTGGCCAATCCGGTCGTCAGTGGCTTGCTGAGAAATTACAGGCTTTACATATTCGGGTAACTTATTTGCCGGTATACGAACGAAAGCCCCGGACATGGACAACATCTGAAAGTGAACAAATGTTATCGCTGCTTCAATCAAATCAAGAAATTAGCTGGCTGTTAACCAGTAAGGAAAGCGTTGACAGCGTATTTAATGAGCTAAAACGAAACCGTCTTGTTCAATACTGCGCAGATCATCATTTTTTGGTAACGCATCCAAGAATTGCAGAGCAGCTTCATCATCATTTAAAGGCGGTCATGGTTCAATATAATTTGCCTGAAAAGCAGGTTGTTATTAACATATGTCAACCAAGCGATGCCTCAATATTTGAGATGTTGACCATACCTTAAGTAAAATAGTCGTTATCTTCCACTACAATGCGATTATGAGATATAAGCGAACACGCCATACTTTACATTCTAAAAACCATAATCTCAGCAAGGGATCAAAAAACATGGATGAAAAAAAACAGGAAGGTATTCAATCTTCAGATAATAAAGAACTGAATACGCCAGAAGAAAGTCAGCACAATAATACGCCAGATAATATTAAGCCTGAAGCAGCGCAGATTGATGTTGAACAAGAGCAATCTGCGCCTCAGGAAAACAAGGCTTCTTTAGTATCAACATCAGGCCAGAAGTCTGGCATTAATAAAAGGGTGGTTGGTGCTGCAGTGGTTGTTGTGGCAGCCGTTGTGGGCGGGGCTGTTTACGTGACTCAGCAATCTAAAATCGATGGTATGTGGTCAAAGGGTGATGCAAGTTCCAGTACACAACAGCTTGCTAACACGCCTGAGCCTGTTTCCAGTACTCCAGAGCCAGAAATACCACAAAGTAGTGTTCAGGCAGCGGCAGGTCAAGAGCCTGCGGCAAGCGATAATAACCTTGCGGTTACGGCGGATGCAGAGTCTGCGCAGGCAGGTTCTGCAACACTTGATACCACTACCGGACAATCTGCAACATCAGTAGAAAATGAAACGGCTACCAGTGAAGACAGCACGGCAGAGCAGGCACAATCAGTCGCTTCAGAAGAAAGCGCTTTGGCTGAAGCAACCCAAAGTGGGGAGCAAGATGGTGTTGTTAATGCCGATTCAACGGGCACAGACGCTAAGTCAGGCAATGCAGAAGCCGTTACGGATGCAGGTAATGCAAGTGACGTGACGGGTATGGTAAAAGTGCAACTGGACCAGCAAACCGGGCAGATCAACCAGCTTAAGGCTGAATTGAAGCAAATGCAGGAACAGTACACTGAATTGCTGGAGCAACGGGTAAACAGGGCGGATATTGATGTTAGCCTGTTTGTCGTGAATGATGTTGCCCGTCTGGTTCAATCTGCTGATAATGAACTGAGTATTGCCGGCAACCTGCCTAATGCCGTTCGTGCATTGGAAATGGCCCAGCAAACGATCCGACGAGCAGATAGCCCTATCCTTTCCGGGCTGGCAGGTGCGATTGCTTCTGATATCGTGATGCTTAAATCGGCACCGGTGATGAATGAAGATACCCTGTTCAATGAAGTGGGCAAGTTAATTGAATTGCTCGACAAGGCACCGCTGGTTTCACCAGACAGGGTAGATCATATTTCGACTGTTTTACCAGACAACACCAGCCTTCAGTCAAGTGGGCAAGATGTGCCGGCAACGGTCAGCCCAGACTTGAACTGGTATGAAAAAGCCTGGGAAGAAGTCAAATCCTGGTCTTCTGGTGCGATGAATATGCTGAAGTCCGATCTGGGTGGTCTGGTACGTGTTGAGCAACTGGATGATCCAACGGTAGCCTTGATGTCCACCGGACAAGCGGCAGCGCTTAAAAACAATCTCAAGCTTGATTTGCGATTTGCCCAGCAGGGTTTGTTGAACGCCCAGCAGGGAATCTGGACCAGCTCACTAGAATCAGTACAGGCAGCTTTGCTTAAATATTATAACCAGGATGCGCCAGAAACCCGTCAAGCACTAGAACAGACCCGTACCTTGCTGGCAATACCGGTAAGGCCTCAATTGCCACAAATTACACATAGTGCAAAAGCGATTGAGGAAACCAGAAACCAGATTATCAATCTGGGCAAACCGCAGGAGTAAGCCATGAGGACAGGTTTAAAATTACTTGTGCTACTCGCGCTAGCTGTGGGTTTTGCACTTATTATTAAAGATTCAAGTGGTTACTTCATGCTGGTAACCGGCGACGAGCGTCGTACGGTTTCTTTAGTGACGGGTGTGTTCCTGCTGCTTATCGCATTTTTGCTGGCTTATTTGCTGGTCAGGTTTATTGCCACTTTAAGTGCTTCACCTACGACATTTAAGCAGTGGCGGGTACGGCGTCATACCAGTAAAGATGTTGATTTGCTTGAAAAAGGCTGGCTTGAATTAATTGAAGGTCGTGCGGGGTCTGCAGAAAAAGACTTTACACGCCTGTTCAATCATAGTCACAACCCGTCGCGTCAAGCAATTGCCAGTCTGGCGGGTGCCAAGGCGGCACATATGTCGGGCCATCATGAGCAACGCGACAAGCTGTTGTTGTTGGCTGAAAACAAGTCCAGGCATCTTCCCCGTCTTGCTGAAGCAACCGCCACGGTCAAGGCCGAGTTGTTGCTGGATCAGGGTGAGTCCAAACAGGCACAAACATTGCTTGAGGCACTTGATACAGCTAATGGCAGTAATCAGGAGCATATTCAGAAATTGTTGCTGCGGGCTTACAAGCAAACCGGAAACAATGAAAAATTATTGCCATTGGCCCGTATTATGCTGAAAAAAGGCCGCGTTGACCGTTTTGAGGCATTAAGGCTGATTGAGCATGCAGCGGCTGGCAATATTAACAGCGCAGCCCCTGATGAATGGCAATATGTCTGGAAAAGCCTGAATGGTGATGAAAAAACAATGCCTTTGGTGGCATTGGCTGCCGCTGCGCGCTTTGATCTCAAAGGTGATAGTAAAAATGCAGGCAAGGTGCTGGAAGAGGCCTTGGCAATTACCAAAGATACCCGCTTGCTGAAGGCTTATGTGCAAACAGCAGGTGAATCGGTTCATGACCGTTTGGCGATGGCACAAACCTGGTTGAAAAAAGATGGCAATAACCCTGAGCTATTAACTGCATTGGGTTATTTGTGCCTGAAGGGGCAGTTGTGGGGGCAGGCCGAACGCTATCTTACACGTAGTCTGGCCATTAGCGGTGAAGTGGGTGCGCAAACAGAGGCAATCCAGGAGACCGTGGTGTCACGTGATGAAGCCCTGACCCATGCATTGTTGGGAACCCTGTATGACCGGCTTGGGCGCGCGCAAGATGCCATCAAGCACTGGCGTATTGCTTCAACGGCTACTTCCGCATTACCCGTGTTAAATAGTGATAGTATTTTGCCGGCGGCAGATACAACTGAGGATCCGGATGGTCCGCCAGACAGGAAAAAACTTGATAATCTGGATGACCGCATTATGTCGACTAAAATTTCGGCTGATGCCAATACTGATTATCAGGCAGATGAGTATTTTGATACTGCGCCTATACCAGGTTTTGAAGCCGAAAAAAAGGCAAAAAACAGTTAATATTTCTTTTAATCTTTAAAGGTCATTCTATGAGTTTAGATCGTGTGCCAGCTGGTTCAAATTTGCCAGACGAATTCAACGTAGTTATTGAAATCCCGATGAATTCTGACCCCGTTAAATATGAGGTGGATAAAGATACGGGTGCTGTTTTTGTTGACCGTTTCATGATGACAGCCATGCATTACCCATGCAACTATGGTTACATTCCACAAACCATTTCTGATGATGGTGATCCCGTTGACGTGCTGGTGATGACTCCCTTCCCGATTCAGGTTGGTGCCGTGATTAAATGCCGTACTATTGGCGTACTGCAAATGGACGATGAAGGTGGCGGTGATGCAAAATTATTGGCACTTCCTGTCGACAAACTGTATCCTGTTTATCGTAATATCAAGTCGCCTGAAGATTTGCCCGAAGAGGAGTTGAAACGCATTCAGCACTTCTTTGAGCACTATAAAGATCTTGAGCCAGGCAAGTGGGTGAAGGTTAAAGGCTGGGAAGGGATAGAAGCCGCTAAAGCTGAAATCGTAGCCAGTGCGGAAAGATATGCAAAAGGTAGCAATTAATTGTCTGTCATGGCAGGTCACTACCTGTTAAAAACCAGGCAGTGAATTTTTGCTTGAATAAACTTTAAAAAAACCGGATGAAATCCGGTTTTGAACTGCCCCCGAAAAGCTGGATACTCTTCCTGCTTTTCGGGGGTTTTTTTATGGATTTTGCTTTACTTCACAAGCCGGTTTTTTTGCTCGTTGATTTTAGCCAGCAGTTCGCTAAAGTTGGCCAGTCTTTCCTTTTCCTGCTCAATGACAGCGGCAGGGGCACGGGCCACAAATTTCTCATTGCCCAATTTGCCATTGGCCTTTTGAATTTCGGTTTCCAGGCGTTTGGCTTCTTTGTCCAGACGGGCCATTTCGGCTTCGACATCAATTTCAACGTTAAGCATCAGATGGGTGTCTTCAAGAATTTGCACTGGAGCGCCCAGGTCGGGCAGTGCATTGACGATATCTACCAGGCTTAATTTACCCAGTGCCTGTAAGTAAGGGGCATTGCGGGCAAGCAGGGTAGCATCGCCCTGGGCGTACATGGGTACTTTCTGTGCGGGAGACAGGTTCATTTCACCACGCAGCGCACGTACGGCCTCTACCTGTGCCTTCAATTGATTCAATGAGGCTTCGGCTTGCTCGTCAAACAGTTTCGCGTCGGGTAAGGGATAAGGTTGGACGCTGATTGACGTGGTTTCATCAGCCTTGCGCTTGCCTGCGATCAGGGCCACTTTTTGCCACAACTCCTCGGTAATGAAGGGAATAACAGGGTGGGCCAGACGCAGGATGGTTTCCAGAACTTTGATCAGGGTTTGGCGGGTACCGCATTGTTGTGCGGGTGAGCCATGCTGGATTTGCACCTTGGCCAGCTCAACATACCAGTCGCAGTATTCGTCCCAGACGAAGTGGTAAATGGCGTTGGCGATATTGTCGAAACGGAAATCCTTAAAGCCTTTTTCTGCTTCAGTGAGCGTTTTTTGCAACTGGGAAAGAATCCAGTGGTCGGCAAAAGAGAGTTCAACACCATCTTTGCCAGACAGGTCATGGCCTTCCACGTTCATAAGCACAAAGCGGGAAGCATTCCATAATTTGTTGCAGAAGTTGCGATAGCCGCCACAGCGCTTGAGATCAAAATTCATATTGCGGCCAAGCGTGGCATACGCAGCCATGGTAAAGCGCAGGGCATCGGCACCGTATGCTTCAATGCCATCCGGAAATTCCTTACGGGTTTCCTTTTCAATTTTGGAGGCCTGTTTGGGATTCATCAAGCCTGTGGTGCGCTTGGCAACCAGGGGTTCAAGTTCAATACCATCAATCAGGTCAACCGGATCAAG
>CAZPNE010000003.1:0-42076 GCA_964588255.1 uncultured Advenella sp.
CCATGAAGCCAAGCGGGGTGCCGGGGTTGAAAACCAGGCCTGCCTTGCAGCCATGATCACGGATAAGTCCCAGGCTGCGGTCTATATGCCGGGAAGCCTCGGGGTGGAACGTGATGATATTGGCACCTGCCTTGGCAAACATGGGGATCAGGCTGTCCACTGGCTCACACATCAGGTGGACATCGATGGGGGCGGTGGTATGGGGACGAATCGCTTCACAAACCATAGGGCCGATGGTCAGGTTGGGGACATAATGGTTGTCCATGACATCAAAATGGATCCAGTCGGCACCGGCTTGAACGACATCGCGGACTTCTTCACCCAGACGGGCGAAATCGGCGGACAGGATGCTGGGTGCAATTCGGGTAACATGCTGTAATGACATGATGATTTTTCGTAATTTGAGATGGTGGAAGTACAATAAGCGGTTATTATTTCACATAAAATAGTGTGATAATTCATTCAGGAGAATTCTGTTGAAATCTGATAGCATCGAGGTTGAGGTCATTGCGCAATATCTGCCGGAGCAATCGGATCCTGAAAAAAGGCAGTATTTTTTTATTTACACGGTACGTATCAGGAATAACGGTTTGTTTGCGGCACAAATCATCAGCCGACACTGGATTATCCAGGATGGCAACGAGCAGGTCCAAGAGGTCAGGGGGCTGGGGGTGATTGGGCAACAGCCACTGATTGCGGTGGGAGATACCTTTGAATACACCAGTGGTTGCCCGCTGAGTACGCCTTACGGCACAATGAAAGGCAGTTATCACTGCGTGGGCGAAAACGGGATACCTTTCGATGTGGACATTCCCGAATTCGTGCTTACCGTGCCCCGCACCTTACACTAAGAACGGAAAAGAATAATGATGAAATTTCGTCTTCTGGCTCTTTCAGTCAGTTCGGCTGTCTTGCTGGCTGCCTGCTCGGGCGGCACACCCTATGTTTCCGGTGAAACGCCCGAAGCGGTTGCCATTGACGCACCCTTGACGGTGCCTCCGCTGTCTTCATTTGCACAAACCGCACCACGCAAACTGTCGGGTCAGTATACCCGGAGCGACTGGTCCGATTTGCCGGGCTGGGATCAGGCACAGGTTGACAATCTTTGGCTGACCTTGTTGAACAATTGCCGGGGACTGATGCGACCGATCTCTGGTTCCCTGACGATTCCGGCGCGTGCCACCCCACAGGCGTGGCAGCCTGTTTGCAAGGCCGTTGCCGAATCGGGTCAACCGGCTCGTAGCACAGATGCTGCGTTTGTGAAGAATTTCCTTGAAACCCATTTGCAGCCCTGGAAGGTTTCTGGCGCTAATGGCAGCAGCAATACGGTGACTGGGTATTATGAGCCGGTGGTCAGGGGCTCCCTGTCTCAAGGGGGGGAATACCAATGGCCCATGTATGCACCGCCTGCCGATTTGTTAACTATCGACCTGGGGAGTGTCTACCCTGAATTGGCTGGCAAGCGTATCCGGGGCAAGCTGGTGGGCAATAAAATCGTACCTTACGATACGCGAGAGCAAATTAATGCCAGTGCCAATAAACCCCCGGTTATTGCTTGGCTCGATGACCCCGTTGAGGCGTTTTTCCTGCAAATCCAGGGTTCAGGCCGTGTCCTGCTTGATAATGGGGAAACCCTGCGCCTTGCCTATGCCGATCATAACGGTCGTCCTTATACCTCAATCGGCAAATGGCTGGCAGACAAGGGTGAAATACCCATCAGCAAAGCATCCATGCAAAATATCAAGGCCTGGGCCAAAGCCAATCCCGGCCGGGTCAATGAAATGTTAAATGCCAATCAGGCCATGGTGTTTTTCCGGCCTGAAAAAGTCAGCGATGAAGCTATTGGACCGAAAGGGGCTTATGGCATTCCGTTAATTGCCCAACGGTCGGTGGCGGTTGACCCCGTTTTTGTGCCATTGGGGTCTCCGCTGTTTTTATCAACCACCCAACCGGGTTCTGCAACACCATTAAGAGCCGTAGTGTTTGCCCAGGATACGGGGGCTGCCATCAAGGGCGCGGCCCGGACTGACTTTTTCTGGGGCAGTGGTCCCGAGGCCGGCAATCAGGCTGGTAAAATGAAGCAGCAGGGAGAAGTTTGGATTTTATGGCCTAAACAGGCTGGAGCACCGAGTGCAAGATGAGTAAATATGATGTAGTGGTTTGTGGGGGCGGTATTGTTGGGCTGTCCTGCGCGCTGGCTTTGGCCAGACAAAGAGTGAATGTGTGTTTACTGGGTCCCAGGAAAAAGCCCATGGCCAACCTGGGAGAGCAGTACCATCCAAGAGTTTATGCCATTTCTTCAGCCAGTCAGCTTTTTCTGCAAGAACTGGGCGTCTGGAATTCCATCCCTGCGGAACGCATTGTGCCGGTTGAAAGCATGGAGATTCATGGTGACCGGGATGGTCTGGTTGTGCTTGATGCCTGGCAGGCGGCACAGGCCGAGTTAGCCTGGATTATGGAATCCGGGGAAATAGAACAGGCCTTGTTCCAGGCGGTGCAGATCTTTGGTGTGCCCTGGATTGACGACAAAATGCAAAGCTATTCGCCAGGACAGGTGGTTACGGAAAAAGGCAAGACGGTTCAGGCTGCCTTGTTCATTGGCGCTGATGGCGCCCGTTCCCCGTTGCGCAAGGCGGCAGCGCTGGCGCATGAGGCCAAGCCTTATGGTGACACTGGTCTGGTCTTGCAACTCACCACCGAAAAACCGCATTTGAATACGGCCATTCAATGGTTCAGGCCCAATGGCATCCTCGCATTCCTGCCATTGCCCGATACCCGTGATGGTCACCAGGTTTCCATGGTGTGGTCTTTGCGTGATGAACAGGCTAAAGTGCTGCAGGCCATGGATCCTGAACAGTTGGCCATTGAGTTGCCACGCAAACTTGAGGAAATTACGCAGGGCAGGCTGGGCAAGGTAAGTGTGCGCAGTCCCTTGTATGGATTTCCGCTTACCCTTGAAAAAGCCAAAATGACCGCACCGGGCATTGCCCTGGTGGGTGATGCCGCCCATCGAGTACATCCCCTGGCAGGTCAGGGCCTTAATCTTGGGCTGGTTGATGCCCGGGTTTTATGTCGCGTATTGGCGGATAAGGAACCTTTCCGGTCTTTTGGTGATCTTAGGGTACTGGAGCGTTATCAAAGCGAGCGTGCAGAAGCTATTCTGGCCATGCGACTGGCCACTGACGGCTTGCATAAGTTGTTTGCCATACCCTCATCAGGGCCTTTGGCATTTTTGCGTAATGCGGGCATGGATGTGGTGCAACGCTTGCCGTTTGTTAAGCAGCGCCTGATTGCAGCGGCCTCGGGGCGTTAATTTATATCGATAAAAGGCGGGTTAGTGCCCGCCTTACACAGGAAAAGGTTGGAATGAAATTGCATTTGAATAAATGGGCAAAGCTCAAGGTATTGTCGGTCTGTTGCATGCTGGGTCTGGCGTCGTCACCACTTTTGGCACAAGAAGCAACAAACACAACTGACAATATTAAAGAGGCCATTGCCTCGGCCTTTGACGTTGAAGTAACCGCGGTAGAGCAAACCCCTTATGCGGGTATCTATGAAGTTCAGATGGGTACCAATATTGTGTACACCACTGAAAAAGCCGATTTTGTGATTGCCGGCAATCTGATTGATGCCAAAACCAAAAACGATGTGACCAGTGAGCGGGTAGCTAAATTATCTGAAGTGCCTTTTGAAACCTTGCCGATTGAACAGGCCGTAAAACGGGTGATTGGCAATGGCGAAAGAAAAGTGGCCATTTTTGAAGATCCCAATTGTGGTTATTGCAAGAAGCTGTATAAAGAGTTCGAGGAGGTTGATAACGTCACTGTGTATACTTTCCTGATGCCTATTCTGGCCCCGGATTCCAGGGTGAAAGCGAACAATATCTGGTGTGCCAAAGACCAGGCCCTGGCATGGGGAAACTGGATGGGCAGGAATGTGACCCCACCAACCGCAAAATGTGAGGAAGAAACCCCCATTGGCAATATTCTGGCCTTGGGCAGAGATCTGGGCGTCCAGGGAACCCCCGCCATGTTTTTTGAAGATGGCAGCCGCATTAATGGTTATATGCCAGCCAAAAACATCAATGAGGTATTGGATCGTCAAAACCGGACGGTTAGCCAGAATTAAGCATTAACACGATTGATCTGAAATCCGCAAATGAAAAGGCCGGCTTGGGATGCCGGCTTTTTTATGAATGTGAAAACGGGTGGCGCAAAAGCTCGTGAACCGACTTTACCCGCAGGTCAACATAAGCAGGACGGATTTTATGCTTTGAACTGAAAGGGGTGCCGGCATTGAAAATATGGACGGTTTTCATATGCAACTGTTTGGCAATCTTCAGGTTTTTCAGGGTGTCTTCAACCAGAATGGTTTCGGTAGGCTTGCACTTGAGCTGGCAAAGCAGCTGATACATTAAGGCGGGTGAAGGCTTGGGGCGAAAGGTGCCTTGCAGGCGCATTTGGTCAATAGAGCAGATACCGGCAAAGCAATGGCGGATGCCCAGGGTATCAAGGACCGAGCAGGCATACTCGTGCGGGGCATTGGTGAGGATGTATTTTATGCCGGGTGCATTTTGCAATAACCCAGCCAGATTCCTTTCCGGTTTGACAAAGTCGGGCGCATGAAAGTCGTGGCTCATGTGCAGGAATCGTGAGGCATTGACACCGTGATGCCGTTCCATGCCTATCATGGTGGCACCATAGCGCTCCCAGTATTTTTGCCTAAGTGCGGTAGCCGGTACAAAGCCGATATCCAGGGCTTTCATGATGGCTTTGGTCATGCTGACGTCAATTTGGGCAAACACGGCATGAGAAGCATCGTGCAGGGTATTGTCCAGGTCAAAAAGCCATACACGATCGGTTTTCCGGTGTATGGCTTTTGTGCTTAACGGCTTGATCAGGTTGGAGCAGTGCATGCCTAAGCGGTAATCATGGTGCCTACGCCTTTATCGGTCAGGATTTCAAGCAACAGGCAATGCGGAACACGGCCATCCAGGATGTGGACAGAGTTGACACCGTTTCTGGCGGCATCCAGCGCTGATGATATTTTGGGCAGCATGCCGCCGGATATCGTGCCATCGGCGAAAAGTTCATCAATGACCTTGGCGGAAAGACGACGCAGCAGGTTGCCTGATTTGTCAAGGACGCCGGGTGTGTTGGTCATCATGAGCAGCTTTTCAGCCAACAGGACTTCAGCCATTTTGCCAGCCACCACATCGGCATTGATGTTGTAAACATTACCGTCTTCAGGATCGTAACCAATGGGAGAGATCACCGGGATAAACTGGTCATCTTGCAATGCCTTGACAACAGATGGGTCAATGCTGGTGATATCACCGACAAAGCCGATATCCAGCGGTGAATCGGGATTTTCCCGGTTTGGCATTAATTTTTTACGTGCCTGAATGAGTCCGCCATCCTTGCCTGTTAAGCCAACGGCCTTACCACCGGCTTCGTTGATCATCATGACAATGTCTTGTTGGACTTGACCGCCCAGGACCCATTCAACCACTTCCATGGTATCGGCATCAGTCACGCGCATGCCCTGGATGAAGTTGCCATCTTTACCCAGACGCTTGAGAGCGCTGTCGATTTGCGGGCCGCCACCGTGAATCACAATGGGATTCAGGCCAATGAGCTTGAGCAGAACAACATCGCGCGCAAAACTGCGTTGCAGGCTTTCTTCGATCATTGCGTTGCCACCATATTTGATAACAACGGTCTTGCCATGAAAACGGCGAATATAAGGCAGGGATTCGGAGATGATACCCGCTTTTACAGATGGCGGAACAACATTGATATCCTGTGGCAAAATGTCGGTCATTGTTAGGTCACAAATTAAAAAGTTAAACGAAATCAAGCTTTGGCAAGCGTGTCTTGTAAGGTTTTTTCAAAAATGGCTTTATCATAGTTGCCAATATAGCGTTTAACAATATTGCCTTGCCGGTCTAGCAGAAATGCAACAGGCGTAAATTTAATATCATCAAAGGCTTTGGCTACGCTGCCATCTTTATCAAGTGTAACCGTAAATGGCAGATTGTTGTCACGGGAGTAGTTTTTGACGAAAGGCTCGGGATCGTAAGCCATGGCCACGGCAATGGTGTCGTAGCCCTGGTCTTTGTATTTGTTGTAATAGGCAATGGTGTCGGGCATTTGCTGAATGCAGGTCACGCAATTGGTTGCCCAGAATTTAACCAATACGACCTTGCCTTGCAGATCACTGGTTTGGAACTGCTTGCCCTCAAGGTCGGTAAAAGTCACATTGGGCGCGGCCTTGCTTGCGCTCAGGGTAAACCAGGCGCCAAGTCCGGCCAGAACAACAATAAGGGAAACAATAAATTTTTTCATCAGTTCAAAGGATAGGTTTGGGTCGTGGAAGGATTAATTTCTGTACCAGGAACTGTCATGCTACCGCTTGATGGGGTGCCGGATGGGTTTGTAGCGGCATCCGCGCCTGAAACCAGGTCAAATACCTTGACAACCCTGTTAACACCGCTAACACCTGCAGCGGCAGAGGCGGCACGGTCTCCCTCCAGAGGGGAAACCTGACCCATCAGGTAGACAACACCCCGGCTGGTAGTGATGTCAATCGTACTGGATGGGACATCTTTGGTGGTGAGAAGTTCCGTTCTGACCTTGGAGGTTATCCATGTGTCATTGGCACGGGTGCTGAAGGCGGCCGGTGGTGCAATAACCACTTCATTAAGCACCGATTTGACATCGGGAACACCCTTGGCAATGGCACTAGCCTGTTCTTTGGCTGCAATGGTGGGCGCCTCGCCGGTTAACAGAACCCGCTGATTGTATGACATGGCATTAATGCGAACCGTGTCTTTGAGTTCTTCACTAATACGGCTTTCGGTACGGATGCCAATGTTTTTGTCAGTCAGTTGCATGCCCGAGGTGCGCCGGTCGGAGACGACCACTGCCGTTGTGGTTGCCGCACCGCCGATCAGTAAGGGTACGCAGGCGGACAGCAGGGTGCTGGAGCCCAGGACAAGCGCAAGTAAAGCGGTAGGGCGAAGGATTCGTGCTGCGCGCTTTAATTTCATGAAATATCTCCTAGTAAGAAGGCATCAATACCATCGCACAATACGTGCAGTAACAATCCATGGACTTCTTGTATGCGCATGGTGCGTTCGTGGGGAACACAAAGATGAACATCGAAATCGGTCAGCATGTTGGCAATGGCGCCGCCATTTTTACCGGTTAGGGCGATGACTGCCATGTTCCTTTCGTGTGCGGCCTGGATGGCCTTGATGACATTGCTTGAATTACCGCTGGTGGACATGGCAACCAGGACATCACCGGGTTGCCCCAGCGCCTGTACCTGGCGTTCGAAAATGACATCAAAGCCATAATCGTTGCCCACGGCGGTCATGATAGAGGTGTCAGTATTAAGGGAAATGCCCGCAAATGGAATACGGTCGCGTTCGAACCGTCCGACCAGCTCGGCAATGAAGTGCTGGGCATCAGCGGCAGAACCGCCGTTGCCGCAAGCCAGTACCTTGGCATTGTTGCTGATTGCCTGGACCAATATATCGATACTTTGCGCAATCGGTGATATGAGCGTGGACGCGCTGTTTTCCATTGTCTGGATGGCGTCTTGAAAGTGTAAATTGATTCTGGTTGAAATATCCATGACCCTGATTATCGCACGAGTGCGCAAAAATACCTGTGATTAATGCATTAAAACATAAGAGGCAATGCTGCTGTTTGCCAGAAGTGTAAGGTGATTTTATCAGGTTGATCGTGTTATGGTTCAAAATGCATGCTTGATCCATTCTATCTGTTCATGCTCCATGCAAACGGCATCAAACCGGCATAAAGGGGTTTTTCCCCCGAAGTATTTGCGGCTGAGCAGGGGCAGATAAATCGCGGCACTGGCTTGCAGGCGTCTTTGTTTGGCTACGGTAATGCTGGCAGCGGCACCCCCGAACCGGCTGCTGTTGCGTAACCGGATCTCAATAAACACCAGTGTATCGCCATCAATCATGATGCCATCAATTTCACCAAACCGGCAGTTCAGGTTTTGCGCCACTGTTTTCAGACCCTGCTTTTCAAGATATTCAATGGCTTGTTGTTCTGCCTGCAGGCCCATCGTTTGCCTGGCCGACAATTTATGGTCATAAAAAGGTTTGCGGGTGGCGGGCTTGCGTTTTCTGGTCTTTGCCCGTTTTTGCTGTGCGGCCAGTGCAAGTTCAAAAACGGTGTTGTCATGGGAAGTGGTCATTTTTTATGGGAGGCGTCTTTTTATGCAGTCAAAGGAAGTGATCAGCGATAATGTCGGATGGGATTACCTGGCAGTTATTTTGACAAAAAGAGGGCACTATGGCGATAGAAGAGGGACTTTTTCATGCAGCATGGAAAAAGGTAATGACAGATCTTGAGCAGCAAAGCTGGCCCCAAGCTTGCCTGTATGTGGTGGCAACGCCCATTGGCAATCTGGCCGATATCAGTCCCCGGGCGGTGTTTGCCCTGAATCAGGCTGATGTGATTGCCGCTGAAGATACCCGTTCATCCCGTGTTTTACTCAATGCATGGGGAATTGATACTCCCCTGATGCCCGCGCATCGGCATAACGAAGCACGGGCGGCTCAGGAAATTATTCGTCTCTTGCGGGAAGGCAAACGTGTGGCCTTGGTCTCGGATGCCGGTGCACCAGCGGTTAGCGACCCTGGCGGGCGTATCGTTCGTGAGGTTATGCGCCAGGGCTTGTTGGTCAGGCCCATTCCGGGCGCATCGGCGGTGATTACTGCGCTGATGGGCAGCGGGGTAAGCAGTGACGAAAATCCCACTTTCGCCTTTGCCGGGTTTGTTCCCCAGAAATCGGCAGCCAGGCAGCAGTGGTTGCGTAAATGGGGGGCGATGGATGCGCCGGTGGTCATGTTCGAGTCACCACACCGGATTCTGGCTTTTTGCCGTGACTTGTTGTTGGTATGCGGTGCTGATCGCCAGTTAACAGTCGCCCGCGAATTAACCAAGCGTTTTGAACAGATTGTTACCCTGCCCATTGGTGAACTGGAGGATTGGTTTAGCCAAGATGCCCATCGTCAGTTGGGAGAGTTCGTGCTGATCCTTGAAGCAGCGCCGAAAGCGGATGAAAATGAGCAGATGGTTCGGGCTACCGAACTCTTGACGGTATTGCTTGAAACGGTTTCTGTTAAAGATAGTGTGAAAATTGCCACACAAATAACCGGACTGGCGCGTGATGTCGTGTATTCACGCGCCCTTGAGCTGAAAAATGCTTAAAGCATGGTTTTGCCGGTTTTTCTGCCTTTGGCGTTGTTCTTGATGAGCTCGACCTTGACTTTGTCGCTGCCTTTATTCACAATTCCCAGTTTTTTTGCTGCGCCATAAGACAGGTCAATGATGCGGTTGCCATGGAAGGGACCGCGGTCATTGATCCTGACGGTAATGCTTTGACCGGTGGAAACCCGGGTAACCTTGACCACACTGTTCAGGGGTAATTCTTTATGGGCGGCCGTCATTAAGTTCTGGTTGTATTTTTCGCCATTGGCCGTGCGTTTGCCATGAAAGCCTGGGCCATACCAGGAGGCAGTGCCAACCTGGGAAAAATCGGTAATGTTATTGGCAAACGGAACATAGCGCTTGCCTTTGATGGTATAGGCACGTGCATGGCTGCGATGAGATGGCTGGGCCTTGAAGCGGGGGCCTGATGCCGGTGCAATGATCTCTGGTTCGCTTTCCGTAACCGTCTCAATGTCTGCTGTATCCAGGTTGTGCAGGTTTTCCCCATAAGCCCTATCGTAACTGCTTTCGGGGAAAATGCCATTGGCCGTAATCCTGAAGCTCTTGGTGTTCAGATCTTTGACAGGTGCAACCTGCACGGTTTCTTTTGTTTCAATGCTATCTTTAGGTGCTTCTTTTTCGCTAATGCTGGCATGCGCGGTATATGATAAAAATGTCACACATAGGGCCAGGAAAAGTTGTTGATGCTTTTGAGTCTTCATGTAAGGTTCTTTGGTACTTGTGAACGATGTCGAACGCGTATGGGTCGATGTGAACTGAAGCGCTTCGCCAGTTCTTCTGCTACGTATACAGATCGATGCTGTCCGCCGGTACAACCTATGGCGACGGTAAGGTAACTACGCGTATCCTGCATGTAATACGGCAACCATTTCTGGATGTATGCAGTGATATCGTTAATGATTTCAGACACGGTATCAAACTGCGATAGCCATGTTGCTACGGGCTCATCACGACCGGTAAGGGGACGTAAGTCCTTGTCATAATGAGGATTAGGCAAGAATCTTACATCAAAAACCAGGTCTGCGTCACTAGGAACCCCCTTTTTAAATGCAAAAGATTCAAAAGTCAGTAACACATTGTTGTTATCAGGTTCTACTAAATCCTTGATCCAGGACCTTAATTGGATCGGGGGCAAGTCGGAAGTATCAATCACATGTTCGTGCTCACGCAGGGGAGCCAGCAGCTCGCGCTCATGGGAAATGCACTCTCCCAGTGAAGGGGCCAAACCGTTTTTAAGCTGCAGCCGATAGGCCAGGGGGTGCCTGCGCCGGGATTCGGAGTAGCGTTGTTTTAAGGTCCTGTCATCGGCTTCAAGAAAAATAACCTGAAGGGGCGTGCCCATGGTGCGTATGGCGCTAATGACATCGGGCAAGCTGGCCAGCTCACCGGGCGAGCGCACATCAATGGCAACGGCTACTTTTTCAAGACCGTCTTCGCGTGCACTGGCAATAAAGTCATGCAGGAATTTAACAGGAAGATTATCAATGCAGGTATAGCCTTGATCTTCAAGCTGGCGAATGGCTACCGATTTGCCTGAGCCGGAAATGCCAGTAATAAGAACGACATGAAACATGTTTTTTGTATGAAATCAATTAGTTGAACATCATACAGGATAAACAAAATTTATTACATTAACAATAAGGATTAGGAAATGTATGAATTATTAACATCTGCCCGTGTTTTGTTACTGTAGATTGCTGTTTTCCATAATTGCTTGTGCCTGCCTTTCCATAAACTCACCCAGCGTATCTATCCCTCTTAGTTTGAGAATGGTATTGCGGGCTGCGGCTTCGACCAGAACCGCCAGATTACGGCCTGCCGCCACTTGTAGCATGACACGCCGGATGGGCAGGCCCAGCAGTTTCTGGGTTTGATCCTGGATGGGCAGACGTTCAAATTTTTCACTGTTGGCACGCACCAGGTGCACAATCAGCTTGAGCCGCATTTTGCGCCGTACCGCTGCCTCGCCAAAAATGGTTCGGATATCCAGCAGGCCAAGCCCCCTGACTTCAAGCAGGTTGCGCAGCAGATCAGGGCATTGTCCTTCTATCATGGTTGGCGTGGTGCGTGAAAATTCAACGGCATCATCAGCGACCAGGCCGTGGCCACGGGAAATGAGTTCGAGTGCCAGCTCGCTTTTACCCAGGCCGGATTCGCCGGTAATCAGGACGCCCATTCCCAGGACATCCATGAAAACACCGTGAACGGTCGTGGTGGGTGCGAAACGCTTGCCAAGATAAATACGCAGGACATCGATAAGATGGGCGGCATCATGCTGGCTGGACAGGAGCGGGATTTGATTCTGGGAGCAAAAGGAAGTCAGTTCAACGGGTGTTTCAAGGCCCTCGGCAATAATGACTGCGGGAACCCCCCCTTCAGCCAGTTCAATCAGGACTTTTTCCCGTGCGGATTCTTTGAGTTTTTTATAGAAAACCAGCTCTTCCTTACCAAAAACCTGTATTCGCGAAGGATGAACAACATTAAGGTGTCCAAGCAGATCGGCGGCGGCAGTATTGGATTCGGGTAATTGCCGGTTACCGGCATCCATTCCCGCAATCCAGGTCAGGCCCAGTGTTTCAATGTTCTCATCGACAAGTTCTTGGATGCTTAACATGGTCATATTCAGGTGGACTGGGTGAGAAGATCGTAAATTTTTGCAGGATCATTCTCGGATAGCAACTGATGGCGAATGGTATCGTTGGACAGGATACGGGCGACTTCTGCCAGAATTTCCAGGTGTTGCTGGGTAGCACTTTCTGGTACTAGCAGAATAATCAGCAATTGTACATTTTGCCCATCGGGGGAATCGAAAGGAATAGGGGTCGCCAGACGCATGAATGCAGCGGTTGCCTGCTTTAGTTTTGAAATGCGTCCGTGCGGGACGGCAACACCGTGTCCAAGTGCGGTAGACCCTAATCTTTCTCTTGAAAACAGGCTGTCAAATACAACCGAGCGAGCAATGCCCTGATTATTTTCAAACAGAAGGGCGGCTTGTTCAAATGCCCGCTTTTTACTGGTTGCACTGACGTCAAGAAGCGTGTTTTCGGGAGTTAAAATTTGCGTTAATTGATTCATACATCGGATTATATGATTATCTTGCAGAAAGTAGCAATTTCTTTAATATGTTTTGTGCACTAAAAACCCAGCCTTAGGGCTGGGTAGCTGCAAGATATTGATATTGCATTGAGTTTATACGACAGTCATGCGTTTTGTCGAATCATTAGAATGATCTTGCAGTTTGGATTTGTGTTTGATGACAAGTCTGTCCGCTTTGTCGCTCAGAAGGTCAATGGCTGCATAAAGGTTCTCTTCTTCGGCTGCGCAGTGAATATCTTTGCCAGGAACACGCATGGTAATTTCAGCGATATGTTTAAGAGGCTCAAGAGACAGGATTACCTGGGCATCAATAACGTTATCAAAATGCTTGAGGACACGTCCGATTTTGCTTTCGACATATTCCTTGATGGCTGGTGTGATTTCTAAATGACGGCCGCTGATACTTATATTCATATAATTGCTCCATTGAATAATTTAAACCGCATTGTACATGCGCAGAAAAACTTAATGTACTTGAGTTTTATAAGATTCGTCTCGCTTTTAGTTAGTCATAACTCTAGTTTATAGATTATTTTTTTTAAAGCAAGTGCCTTAAATCAAACATTTCGCAATTACATTTTGAAGTGTTCACCCAGATAAACCTTGCGTACTTCCGGATCCTGGATGATTGTTGCCGGGGCACCATCGGTTAATACCTTGCCTTCGCTGATAATATAGGCGCGATCACAGATTCCCAGTGTCTCACGCACGTTGTGGTCGGTAATCAGGACGCCGATATTACGTTTTTTCAGAAAGCGGATAATACGCTGGATTTCAATGACGGCGATGGGATCCACGCCAGCAAAAGGCTCATCAAGCAAAATGAAGCGTGGGTGGGTGGCCAGGGCCCGGGCAATTTCCACACGACGGCGCTCACCGCCCGACAGCGAAAGGGCGGCATTATTGCGGATATGGGTAATTTGCAGTTCAATCAGCAGGTTTTCCATCTGCTCTTTAACCTGTGTACGGTTTAGTGGTTTACCGGTTTGCTGGTCATATTGCAACTCAAGAACGGCCTTGATGTTTTCCTCTACGGTCAGGCGACGAAACACCGAGGCATCCTGGGGCAGATAGGATAGCCCGATTCTGGCCCGTTGATGAATAGGAAGACTGGTAATATTTTTTCCGTCAATTTCGATACGCCCGAAATCGGCGGGTACCAGACCGACAATCATGTAGAAACTGGTGGTTTTACCTGCGCCATTAGGGCCCAGCAAACCCACCACCTCTCCACTTGAGACCGATAGGGAAACATCGTGGACGACTGTTCTGCCATTGTAGGTTTTACGCAGGCCAATTGCCTGAAGCAGGCCTTTGGAGCCGGGAGAAAGGTTATTCAGGCTGGAGCTGGCGGACGTGTTCATGCAGAGAAAAATGAGTTAGTTAAGTGTGCTGGGCATGGGTTTGTTATTGTATTGCTTGCGGCAGGCCTCGGTTGCCTTGTCGGCAGCCGATTGAGGCTTCACGACGGAACGAACCCTGCCGGGTTCGACCGCTTGCGGGCCACCCTGTGCGGAATAGGTATTGTTCTTGTTGTTATAGATAACCACCTCGCCTCTGATCGTGTCGATTAAATTACCGCAAATATAACGGTTGACAATGGCATGACCGATCATTTTGACCGTGTCATCCTTACCGTTATATTCGGCACGGTCACCTTCCGAGCGGATGGTTTCATACGTTTCCGTACGTTCTTCGAAGATGTGTACTTTGCCACTGTTAACGGTGGCCGTACCATGCTGAAAGCCTTGGGCATCTTCCTGGATTTTCAGGGTATCCGACGTCAGTCTCATTTGCCCTCTGGTAAGAATGACATTGCCGTTGAAAATGCTGGTTTTGGTTTTGTCATCGTAATTCAGGGTGTCAGACAGTACCAGGGTTTCCGGTTCGGGTTGGGCGTTGGCAGCTGGCGCGCTGACTTGCGCCAGTACTGGCGCATTAAAAATCAGCAAGGGGAAGATCAATTTTATCAATGACGATTTCATGGCCGGGGATTCTCTTCAGGGACTTGGTCGGTATTTGACGATTTGGAAGACACGTCTTTATTCGAGATGGAGACATCGGTATTGGAATAAACCTCCAGTTCGCGGGTTTTGTTATTGTAGGTCATTCCTTTGCCATTCATGCGGGAATTTCCCTGTATGACGGTTGCCGGCTTGTCGGTCTCGATAATATCTTTTTCGGGGTAGATAATCAGCTCACTGCTGGTGATGTCCAGGGCTGAGGTATCTTCAGATGGAAAACGGTGCAAATGGGCATTGCCTCGCATCAGGATAGTTTTATCGTTATTAAACATGGTGGCCAGGTCTGCCCGCCCGGTTGTAATGGCTGAACCGGGGCGCTGTCCGGTGGAAACGGCATTGACAATTTCATACGAGTCATTGTGGGGGAAATGTTGCATGGAATCCCCTTCGAGACGGTTTTTGGGGACGCCGTCAGGGTCTGAGCTGAGCATGATGAAATGGTCTGACCAGGCATCGGGTTCATGCGAGATGCGGGCTGGTGGATCCAGTGGGATGGATCGCTGCGCGTAATCGGCCGCCCACCAGGTGGTAATAACCAGGCAGAGCAGCATGAACAGGGCAATCAGGGCTGGCAGGCGTTCTTTCATGTTTATTGAATAACGGGCCCGGTCAGGCGGGTTGAGTGGAAATACTGGCTTAAAGCGCCTTGGGATGCCAGGATCATGTCACAGCACTCCCGTACTGCTCCCGAGCCCCCGGGTAATGAGGTGACCCATTGCGCTGCCTGGGTGATGTACGAGGGAGCGTTGGGTACGCTGATGGACAACCCGCACTTATGCATGGCGGGCAAGTCGATGATGTCATCACCCATGAAGGCAATTTGTTCCAGGCCAACGCCATGGCGGCTGGCCATTTCATCGAGGAGTTGGCTTTTGTCCCGCACATTCTGGTACAGTTCGCCAATACCCAGTTCTGCCGCACGGCGTGGCACAATAGAGCCTTCACGTCCGGTAACCAGGGCAACAATGATCCCGCTTTGCTGCAGCATTTTCAGGCCATGGCCATCAAGGGCATGAAAGCGTTTGAGCTGTTCGCCGTTTTCTCCGTACCACAGGCTGCCATCGGTCAGCACGCCATCAACATCGAAGGCGACCAGTTTGATGGTGGCTGCTATTTCCCGTATATTGGCAGGCACTTTGGAAAGCACCAGGGATTCAGCAGGATGGGGAATGGATAAAGTGGATTTCATAAGTCTTCAAATAACCTTTGCAACCATCAGGTCGTGCATGTGCATGGCACCCACAAGGGTACCTTGTCTGTCAACAACCAGCATGTGGCTGAGTTTGTTTTTTTCCATCAGTGATGCCGCTTCAACGGCAAGTTCATCAGGTGTAATGCTTTTCGGGTGGGAGGACATGACCTCATGCATGGTGAAGTGACGGATATCGCCATGGCGGACAATGAGGCGGCGCAGGTCGCCATCGGTAAAAATGCCAACGGGTTCATTTTTGTCATTGATCACCGCGGTCATGCCCATGCGCTTGAGTGACATTTCCTTAAGGGCTTGCGGCAAGGGGATGTTCGGGTGGACCAGGGGAAGCTCATCGCCCTGGCGCATGACATCCCTGACGTAGGTTAGCAGGCGACGGCCCAATGCCCCACCCGGGTGTGAGCGGGCAAAATCGGATTCGCCAAAATTGCGGGCCTCAAGGCAGGTAACCGCCAAGGCGTCTCCCAGAGACAGGGCGACCGTCGTGCTGGTGGTAGGAGCAAGGTTCAGGGGGCAAGCCTCTTTTTTGATGCTGGCATCCAGAAACACATCACACAGATTGGCCAGGTCAGAATGGGGATGGCCGCAAATGGCAATAACCTTGGTGCCCAACCGGCGTACGACCGGCAGGACGGTTGACAATTCGTTGGAGTTGCCGGAATAGGAAATGGCAATCACAATATCCCTGCCGGTAACCATGCCCAGGTCGCCATGCACGGCTTCACCGGAGTGAACAAAAAAACTGGGTGTCCCGGTGGAGGCCAGCGTGGCGGAAATCTTGCGGCCGATATGCCCGGATTTACCCAGGCCCATGACAACCACCCGCCCTTGGCAATCAAGGAGCAGGGCAATGGCTTTGCTGAAACTCTCGTCAAGACGGTCGTGCAGATCCATTAGCGCCTGTGCTTCGGCCTGAATGGTCCTGCGTCCTGCCTGCAACGCTTTTTCGGGAGTGTATTCAATATTCTTTATCATCACATGATTTTAATCATATCGGGAATACTAAAACATGGATTTACCAATTTCACTGAAAAAACCGTATTCCTTGCGGGCATGGCCCTATAATGTGGTGAAAATCAGCAGGTTATGTATCAATTTTTTGGAAGTGTAGTTGATTATGAAAGACTCGTCAGTGCCTCTTTTGGGGACTCCCTTGTCAGGCGTGGCCCCCAAGGTGATGTTATTGGGTTCCGGAGAGCTGGGTAAGGAAGTGACCATTGCCTTGCAACGACTTGGCGTAGAGGTAATAGCCGTTGATCGTTATGAAAACGCACCTGCCCATCAGGTGGCCCACCGCTCGCACGTGGTGCCTATGACTGACAAGGAAGCGTTACGGCGTATTATCCTGGCCGAAAAACCGGATATTATCGTTCCCGAAATTGAAGCGATTGCCACCGAGTTGCTGGTTGAGCTAGAAGATGCGGGTGTGGCAAGAGTCATACCTACCGCGCGTGCGGCACAACTCACCATGAACCGTGAAGGCATCCGCAGGCTGGCGGCAGAAACCCTGGGTTTGCCAGTGTCTCCCTATCAGTTCGTCGATTCTCTCGAAGCGCTCGAAGCGGCCATTAATAATGAAATCGCTTATCCTTGTGTAATCAAGCCCGTCATGTCCTCTTCAGGCAAGGGACAGTCGGTACTCAAGTCTTCGGCAGATCTGGAAAAAGCCTGGCTGTATGCCCAGGAAGGTGGCCGTACCGGCAAGGGCAGGGTAATTGTAGAAGGGTTTATCAATTTCGATTATGAGATAACCCTCTTAACGGTTCGCTACCGTGATCCTCACAGCGGACAGATCCAGACCGCTTTTTGTGAACCGATTGGCCATCAACAGCTTGATGGCGATTATATTGAAAGCTGGCAGCCGCACCCCATGAATTCGCTTGCCCTGGAAAAAGCCCGGGATATCGCTAAAACCGTGACCGACAGCCTGGGTGGCATGGGTGTATTTGGCGTGGAATTGTTTGTGGCGGGTGAGCAGGTCTGGTTTTCCGAAGTCAGTCCACGACCCCATGATACCGGAATGGTGACCATGATCAGCCAGGTACAAAGCGAGTTTGAACTGCATGCCCGTGCCTTGCTGGGGTTGCCCGTTAATACACAATTGCATCAGCCGGGGGCGAGCAGTGTCATTTATGGTGGCGTTCAGGCCAAGGCTGTAAAAATTGCCAATGTGGCGCAGGCACTGGCCGAAGAGGGAACCGATATCCGCCTGTTTGGCAAGCCCGAATCCTTTGTCAAACGACGCATGGGCGTGGCCCTGGCATCGGGGACAGATGTTCAAAAGGCGCTGGAAAAAGCCAAACGCGTTTCCTCGACCGTGACGATTTCAGCGGCAAGCTAAGGTCTGGCACGACAACTGTGTTTGTTCTTTTTTTCGATATTTTCATCAATTTACTTTGAGAGACCATGATGATCGATCCCAATGAGCTTGTGCGTAATGCGATACGAAGTGTGCCTGATTGGCCAAAGGAAGGCATTACATTTCGGGATATTACGCCTGTGCTTCAGGATCCGCGAAGTTTTCGTGCCTTGATTGATATTTTTGTTTACCGTTACATGCGCCAACGCATGGATCTGGTGGCCGGTGTGGATGCACGCGGATTCATTATTGGCAGTGTGTTGGCCTACGAATTGAACCTGGGTTTTGTACCGGTGCGTAAAAGTGGCAAGTTGCCTTTTAATACCGTCGCCGAAGAATACAAGCTGGAATATGGCAATGCCAGTGTCGAGATGCACACCGATGCCGTATTGCCTGGCCAGCGGGTATTGCTGGTGGATGACTTGATTGCTACCGGTGGTACCATGGTTGCGGCCAGTCGCTTGTTGCAGCGTCTGGGGGCCAACGTTGTCGAGGCCGCCGCTATTATCGATTTGCCTGATCTGGGTGGCTCTAGGCTGATCCGGGAAAGCGGGTTGTCTGTTTTTACGGTTTGTAAGTTCTGACAGGTGTAATAAAAAACGGGGCAAATTAAAGTTGCCCCGTTTTTTTTGATTACCGCAACCCGTTTATAAAAACAGTTTGTAGGCGGGGTTGTCGGTTTCCTTGATGAATGGATAACCAATAGTTGACAGAAATTCCTTGAAGGCTTTTTTGTCGGCAGGCGGCACCTGGATACCAACCAGTACACGGCCATAATCGGCCCCCTGGTTGCGGTAATGGAACAGACTGATATTCCATTCCGGATTCATGGTATTGAGGAATGTCATCAAGGCACCCGGGCGCTCGGGGAACTCAAAGCGGTATAGCACTTCGTTTTCTGCCAGTGACGAATGCCCACCCACCATATAGCGCAGGTGTGACTTGGCCAGATCATCGGCGGTCAGATCCAGGACATCGAATTTCTTGCGGCGTAGCCGGTCAGCCACTTTTTCGGCTTCCTCCAGCGAGTTGATCTGAACGCCAACAAACACGTGGGCCTTATTGGCGTCTGATATCCGGTAATTGAACTCGGTCACGTTGCGTGCACCCAGTGCCGTGCATAATTGCTTGAAACTGCCCTTGACTTCGGGCATGGTGACGGCAAAAATGGCTTCCTTGGCTTCACCGACATCGGCACGATCAGCCACAAAACGCAGCCGGTCAAAGTTCATGTTGGCACCGGAAGTAATGACCGCTACGGTTTTGTTCTTCCATTTGTTTTCAGCTATATAACGTTTGGCACCAGCCAGGGCCAGTGCGCCGGCCGGTTCAAGTACGCTGCGGGTGTCCTGGAAAACATCTTTAAGGGCCGCGCAAATGGCATCAGTATCAACGGTGATGAAATCGTCAACGTATTCCTTGACCAGGCGGAATGTTTCAACACCAACCTGTTTAACGGCCGTACCGTCGGAAAACAGCCCGACATCGGGCAGGGAAATGCGTCGACCGGCACGGACACTGCGAATCATGGCATCGGAGTCTTCGGTTTGGACACCGATGATTTTGATTTCGGGACGCAACTGCTTGATATAGGCAGCAATGCCGGCAATCAGGCCACCACCGCCAATACTTACAAAAATGGCGTCCAGTGCGCTGGGTTGCTGGCGCAGTATTTCCATGGCAATGGTGCCTTGGCCGGCAATGACAAACGGGTCATCAAAGGGATGGACGAAGGTGAGGTTTTGTTCTTTTTGAAGGATGAGTGCGTGTTCATACGCATCGGAAAAGCTGTCGCCATGTAACACGACTTCACCACCCAGCCGTTTAACAGCATCAACCTTGACTTTAGGGGTGGAAGTGGGCATGGCAATGACCGCGCGGCAACCCAGTTTTTTGGCAGAAAGCGCAACACCCTGGGCGTGGTTCCCTGCTGATGCACAAATCACGCCATGCGAGCGCGCTTCGGCAGACAGGTTGGCCATTTTATTGTAGGCACCCCGTATCTTGAAGCTGAAAACGGATTGAGTATCTTCACGTTTAAGCAAAATTGTATTCTGGATACGGGCAGAAAGCAGTTTTGCGGGTTCCAGTGGGGTCTCGGTGGCGACATCATAAACTTTTGATGTCAAAATACGTTTTAGATAATCTGTGGACATGTTGGGGGAGATAAGAGGCAAACAATATATTACAGATTAACATAGCATCTTCGGATTTGCCCAGACTTGTTTCAGGACGGGTTCATAAAAATTTTACGCAGGTTACAGGTAGTATGGAAACAGAAATGATGGGCGCCGTGCAATGGCTGCTGCTTACATTGGCTTTGCCCGCAGTGGGATTGCCGACTATTTTTATCATTGCCCTGGTGTCGGCAACCTTGCTGCCCCTGGGTTCAGAACCGGCGGTATTTGCCTATCTCAAATTGTCTCCCGATATGTTCTGGGCTGCCGTTTTGGTTGCGACGGCAGGTAATACGATTGGTGGTGTGGTGTCCTACTATATGGGGTATTGGGCTAAAAAAGGGGTGGATCACTGGAAAAAAACGCATCAGGCCGCCGATGGACAGAGTGTCATGGCAGGGGTGCAGGAAAAACGTCGCAAACAACAAAAGCTGGGGGGAACCCATTTCAGGAAACTGGCGGTGTATTTAAGAAAAATGGGACCTTGGGCCTTGGTGTTTTCCTGGTTGCCGGTTGTGGGTGATCCCTTATGCAGTGTCGCCGGCTGGATGAAATTGCGTTTGTTGCCCTGTATTTTTTATATGGCGATTGGCAAATTTGCCCGATATGTCATTATGACGGCAGTTTTATTGCGCCTGTTTTAGGGTAAAGCCGGTTTACCGTAATAAATTTCGGGTTCTCCGCGTAAAATGATGGCTATCCTCAGATAAATTTCAAATTCATCCAGCCATTTATTAGTATGAACGCACCTATTGATACCCAGATTTTGTCAGAAGCAGAGCAAACCGGCCCTGTCCGGCGTTTGCGTGAGATACCCTATAACTACACGTCCTTTTCAGACAAGGAAGTCGTTGCCCGTCTGTTGGGTAACGATGCCTGGGATCTGTTGTCCGATCTCAGGGGGGTTCGCAAAACGGGTCGTTCCGCGCGCATGCTGTACGAAGTGTTGGGTGATATATGGGTCGTCAGGCGCAACCCGTATCTTCAGGATGACCTGTTATCCAATCCCAAACGGCGTGGCCTGCTAATAGAGGCACTGAACCATCGGCTGAACGAAATCAACCGTCGCCGTGAGCCTTCCAACAAAGAGAGTGACAGCAAGGTTCAAGAGTTGCTCAGGCGCGCCCACAAGGCGGTGATCGAATTCGAAGCCGAGTTTGAATATACTGGAACCCTGCGTGCCGAAGTGATACAGGAAATGGGGCGTATCACCCATAAAGACAATATCAAGTTTGACGGTTTGTCACGGGTTTCCCATGTCACCGATGCCACTGACTGGCGCGTAGAATATCCTTTCGTTGTCCTGACACCCGATTCCGAACTGGAAATGGCGGCATTGGTGCGTGCCTGTTTTGAGCTCAAGCTAACCATCATCCCCCGTGGGGGTGGTACAGGTTACACCGGTGGCGCCATTCCCCTGTCATGGCGCTCTGCCGTCATCAATACCGAAAAACTCGACGCGCTGTCGGCCGTAGAGTCTCTGGTCTTGCCAGGATTGCAAGATCCCGTCGCCACGATTCTGTCTGGCGCTGGCGTGGTCACCAAACGGGTGTCCGAGGCGGCTGAAGCGGCCGGGTTTGTATTTGCGGTAGACCCAACCTCTGCCGAGGCCTCCTGTATTGGCGGGAACGTGGCCGTGAATGCGGGTGGCAAGAAGGCGGTACTGTGGGGAACGGCCCTGGACAATCTGGCCTGGTGGCGCATGGTCGACCCCGATGGCCACTGGCTTGAAGTCACCCGTCTTGAACACAATATGGGCAAAATTCATGATGCCGGGCAAGTCCGTTTTGAAGTGAAATGGTTTGATGGCCGTTATGCACCGGGCAAGAAAGAGCTACGCACAAAAATTATTGATATCGAAGGCAGTGCCTTCCGTAAAACCGGTCTGGGCAAGGACGTTACCGACAAGTTCCTGGCTGGTTTGCCCGGGGTTCAGAAAGAGGGCTGTGATGGCCTGATCACCTCGGCGCGCTGGGTGTTGCACCGCATGCCCAAGCATACGCGCACGGTCTGCCTGGAGTTTTTTGGGCAGGCCCGTGATGCCGTGCCGTCCATTGTTGAAATCAAGGATTACCTGGATACCGAAGGCCGTAAAACCGGTGCCATTCTTGCCGGCCTTGAGCATCTGGATGAGCGTTATTTGCGGGCGGTCGGTTATGCCACCAAAAGCAAGCGCGATGCTTTCCCGAAAATGGTGCTGATTGGCGATATTGTCGGTGATGATGAAAACGCGGTTGCTGCCGCTACCAGCCAGGTTGTGCGCCTGGCCAATGGCCGCAGCGGCGAGGGTTTTGTCGCCGTCAGTGCCGAAGCCCGCAAGAAATTCTGGGCAGACCGTGCCCGGACTGCCGCCATCGCACGTCACACCAATGCATTCAAAATCAATGAAGACGTTGTTATTCCCCTTGATCGTATGGGTGAGTACACCGAAGAAATCGAACGTATCAACATAGAATTATCCACTCGTAACAAACTCAAGCTGGTCGAAGCGCTTGAGGCGTTTCTTGAAACAGAATTGCCGGTGTATAAGCCGGAAGATTTTCTTGATGAAGAACTGACCCGGGAAGAAGTGATTGGCAGTCGCATTGAAGAGGCCCGTGAGGTGCTTGGCCTGACCGCTTCGCGCTGGTCCTGGTTGCTGAACAATATGAATGATTCCCTGGCCGGCAGCCTTGATCAACTGTCACTGCTGGGCATGGATGAGTTGATGGGAGTCTTGAAGCAGCGCTTGCAGGATCAGCCGGATTGCCGGGTCTTTGATGTATTGCAAGACCGCACTATCCGCATTTCCTGGAAAAAAGAAATCCTGGCCAAAATGGAAGTGATTTTTTCAGGGGCCGACAGGGCCGCCGTCCTGACAGAAATGCAGGCTATCCATGACCGTGTCCTGAAGGGCCGGGTATTCGTTGCGTTGCACATGCATGCCGGCGACGGTAACGTGCATACCAATATTCCGGTTAACTCGGACAACTACGAAATGCTGCGTGAGGCCAATGAAACCGTTGTGCGTATCATGCAAATTGCCCGCGACCTGAATGGCGTGATTTCCGGTGAGCACGGTATTGGCCTGACCAAGCTGGAATTCCTGACTGAAGCCGAACTGGCGCCATTTCGCCAATACAAGCAGGAAATTGACCCTGAAGGTCGATTCAATGCGGGCAAGTTGTTTGCGGGTTCCGACCTGCGCAATGCCTGGACGCCCAGCTTCAACCTGTTGGGTCATGAGTCGCTTATCATGAAGCAAAGTGATATTGGCGCCATCTCAAGCTCTATCAAGGATTGCCTGCGTTGTGGCAAATGCAAGCCGGTCTGTGCCACCCATGTGCCACGGGCCAACCTGCTGTACTCGCCCCGTAACAAGATTCTGGCCACTTCATTGCTGGTCGAGGCTTTTCTGTACGAAGAGCAAACCCGTCGCGGTATTAGTTTAAAGCATTGGTCCGAATTTGAGGACGTGGCCGAACACTGCACCTTATGCCACAAGTGTTTTAACCCCTGTCCGGTGGATATCGACTTTGGCGATGTCAGCATGAACATGCGGGCGGTACTCAATCGCATGGGCAAGCAATCGGTGCGCCCCGGTAAAACGGCTGCCATGTTTTTCCTGAACGCGACGGATCCCACTACCATCAATGTGACCCGCAAGGTCATGGATATTGGTTACAAGGCCCAGCGCCTGGGTAATGAAATACTGGGTTCGGTCGCCAAGAAGCAAACCGCGCATCCACCGGCCACGGTTGGGCGTGCCTCTTTGCGCGAAGAGATCATTCACTTCGTGAACAAGAAAATGCCGGGTGGCTTGCCCAAGCAAAGCGCCCGTAAGCTGCTGGATATCGAAGACAAAAATTTTGTGCCGATTATTCGTGATCCTCATAAAACCAGTGCCGATACCGAAGCGGTGTTCTACTTCCCTGGCTGTGGTTCCGAGCGCCTGTTTTCACAGGTAGGGCTGGCGACCCAGGCCATGCTGTGGCATGCCGGGGTACAAACCGTACTGCCACCGGGCTATCTATGCTGCGGTTATCCGCAACGTGGTAATGGCCAACTGGATAAGGCCGAACAAATCATTACCGATAACCGGGTCCTGTTCCACCGGATGGCCACTACCCTGAATTACCTGGATATTAAAACCGTTGTTGTCAGCTGTGGCACCTGTTATGACCAGCTTGAAGGCTACGAGTTTGAAAAGATATTTCCCGGTTGCCGCCTGATCGATATTCATGAGTATTTGCTTGAAAAAGGCCTGAAACTGGATGGCACTACGGGTAAACGGTATATGTATCACGATCCTTGCCATACGCCCTTAAAGTTACAGGATCCCATGAAAACGGTGAAATCCCTGGTCGGTGACACCACCATCAAGGCCGATCGCTGTTGCGGAGAGTCTGGCACACTGGCCGTCAGTCGCCCTGATATTTCTACCCAGATCCGTTACCGCAAGGAAGAAGAATTGCGTAAAAACTCGGCGGCCATGCGTGCTGACGGCTTTGCCGGCGAGGTCAAGCTGCTAACTTCCTGTCCTTCCTGTTTGCAGGGTCTGACTCGCTACCAGGGTGATATTGCCATTGACGCCGACTATATTGTGGTGGAAATGGCGCGCCATATGCTGGGTGAAAACTGGATGGCCGATTATGTCAAAAACGCCAATACAGGTGGTATTGAGCGCGTTCTGGTGTAAGTGACGTTAAACCGGCAAGTTTGATTTGCTTAGGCAAGGGTTTTTAAAACAGCCCTTGCCTTTTTAGTGTCTCATGTATTTGCCGGGCAAAATGGGCGGCATCGGGCTGGTCACCGTGAATGCATAAAGTATCTGCCCGGATGGGCACTTGTTTGCCGGAAAGCGTAATAACATGGCCTTTTTCCAGCATGGTAACAAGCTGCTGTATGGCTTGCTGGGGGTCGCTAATAATGGCACCGGGCATGCCGCGTGGGGTAAGGGTGCCATCATCCTGGTAGCTTCGGTCGGCAAAAACCTCATGGGCAACCTGCAGGCCCATTTCCTGTGCAATGTGTGCTTGCCGGCTATTGGCCAGGGCATACAAAACCAGGGTGTCATCAACATCCAATACGGCTTGTGCAATTGCTTGTGAAAGGGCGTTGTTGTTGGCAGCCATGTTGTAAAGGGCGCCATGTGTTTTCACGTGATGCAGGCGAGCCCCCTGTGTTTTGGCAACCGCCGCCAGCGCACCAACCTGCACTACCACCAGGTCGTAGGCCTGTTCGGGAGAAACGGGAAAAGCCCTGCGTCCAAAACCGGGAAGGTCATTCAGGCCGGGATGCGCACCAATATTTATCTTGTGCTTAATGGCACTGGCCACGGTCTTGCGCATGATGTGGGCATCGCCACCATGAAATCCACAGGCAATATTGACTGACGTGACATAGGGCATAATGGCTTTATCATTTCCCATGGTCCAGGCGCCATAACTTTCACCCATATCGCAATTGAAATCAAATTTATTCACCGTATTGCTCCTTTGGTGGTTTTAAAGGTAACACGCTGACAATTGCAGGGCAATATGTGCCAGCTGATTTTGCAACGCCATGAATTTTTTTTCCCGTTCAAGCATTATGGCCTGTGCTTTAGCCAGCTCTACCAGGGAAAAGGTGCAGTGTTCGCCGGGCAGCAATTGTGCCAGTACCGGTAGGTCAGCTGAAATGATATTGGCAATTTTGGGATAACCTCCCGTGGTTTGCCGGTCTGCCATCAGGATAATTGGGTTCCCGTCAGGCGGTACCTGAATGGAGCCGAATGCAGTGGGTTCGGATAAAATTTGCAAAGGCGTGTGCAAGGCCAGTACCGGCCCTTGCAGGCGATACCCCATGCGTTCGGATTGTGGTGTGATTCTGAAGGGTGCATTGAAGAAAAGTTGATGGGAGTCAGGGGTAAAGTGATCCCAGTGGTAACCTTTGATGACCCGGATACTGTTTTTTTTCTGTAAACCCAAATTGGCGGGTAGATAAATTTCAAGTTGATTGAAAAAGTCCTGCAGTTTTTGCCGGTGGCGTGGAGCCAGCGGCTTTCTGATCTGAATAAGGTCCTGTTTTTGCAACGCCCGCCCGTGCAGGCCACCTAACCGGTTTTTGAGATCGGTGCTGCAACTGCCCATAATGGCAGACAGTTCAAAGCCGCCATGTACAGCCAGGCAGGTGCGGCTCATGGGCGGAAATTGGTCCTGCCTGAAATGCAGGGTTTGTCCAGCTTGTATCAGAAAAGGTCGATAGGCTGGTATGGGGGTGTCGTCGGCAAAGGCATGTACAGGGGCGCCGCTCAAGGCAATACAGGCATCTTCTTCAAATAATAGCTTGGGGCCGGTCAGGGTGATTTCCAGAGCCGTTTCTGACGGTGGGTTGCCCACCAGTATATTGGCCAGTTGCAGGCTGCTTGGGTTCATGGCACCACCAACGGGTACGCCAATGGATTGAAACCGGTGCCTGCCTTCATCCTGGAAGGTGGACAGCAGGCCCGGGCTAATGACCTGGATGCTCATGGCACTTGTTCTTGAGGTTGGTAAAGGTGGCTTTGCTGATGGCCTTGAAACGGACCTTGTCGCCGGGGGACAGTAATGAGTAAGGCGCTTGTTCAGGATTGAAAAGCGTAATGGGCGTTCTGCCAATAATATGCCAGCCACCTGGAGATACTTGAGGATAAATCACTGTTTGCCGGTTGGCGATGGCCACTGAGCCGGCTGCAATGGTAAGGCGGGGTGTTGCCAGACGTGGAATATCCAGCTGCTTGTCAAGGATGCCCATATAGGGCATGCCGGGTGCAAAACCAAGCATGAAAACCCGAACGGTTTGGGATGTGTGCAGGGTAATGAGCTGTGCAACGCTACACTGGCATTTTGTCGCCAGTAAGTCAAGATCAATACCAAACTCAGGATCATAACAAACCGGAATTTCAATGGTTCGTTCCGGTGCCGCATTTGACAGGGAGGGTTGTTTGTCCAGTAAAGAATCCAGTGCCTGGCAAAGGTTGTGAAAAGGTGTATGGCCCCAGCAAGAAGCCTGGTAATGAATCCCTACGCAGTTGAAGGCGGGAACAATGTCGCTAATGCCGGGCAGGCCAGCGTTGGCAATGCTTTGGGCCGCCTGCAGGCAAAGTTGGCTTACCTGGGTACTAATGCCTTCACGCCTGAAGCGGATGACAAGGCAGGCATCACCTTCAGGCGTGAACTGCCAGTTTTTTTGATGAACGGGTGTTGGGCTCATTAATAATGCTATCGGGGGGGAAGATGATGCTGAATGTACTTCCCTTGTTGATTTCGCTGTCTATGACCAATTTGGCATTATGCCGTATTATGATGTGTTTTGTAATGGCCAGTCCCAGCCCGGTGCCGCCCGATGCCCGTGAACGGCTTTTATCAACCCGGTAGAAACGTTCGGTAAGGCGTGGAATATCTTGTTTGGCAATGCCCAGTCCGGTATCTTTTACACTGAAAATGGCATTGCCCTTGCCGTCCTTGTGCCAGCTGACGGTAATGGTTCCATCGGCGGGCGTATAGCGAACGGCATTGGTCATCAGGTTGCTGATGGCGGAAGAAATTTCGGTTTGCTGGCCATGAATGGCGAGTTTTTCGTCAATGTCAAAAATGAATTTGTGCTTGCCTTTGGATAAGGAATGGGCCTGTTGGCCGGCAGATTCAATGAGCTGGGCAAGCAGCAGTTTGTGTCCGCCGCTTGCCTGGGTGGACTCCAGGGTGGACAGGGTGAGCAAATCGGCAACAATGGCCAGCATGCGCTGGGCCTGCTCATGCATAAGCGTTTCATATTGTTTGCGCTGTTCAGGGGAAAGCGCTTCAGGCGGCAAGTCTTGCAGTGTTTCCAGAAAGCCGATCAGAACGGTTAGTGGCGTGCGGATTTCATGTGAGACATTGGCCACAAAGTCTTGTTGTGTGGTGCGTAGCTTTTCCAGTTGGGTGATATCCTGGCAGAGCATCAGGATCCCTTCTTCCGAATATTGGTTCAGGTCAAATTTAAGGCAACGGAACTGGCCGTCAGACTCCATGTGGGTAACAAAAGAATCGTTCCATACGCCACTTTGGGCGTATTCAAAAAACTCGGGTAAACGGACCAAGTTGAAAATGTTATAGCCCTTGTCCTGTTCATAACTCAGCCCCAGCATTTTTTCCGCCAGGCTGTTACACCATTCGATATGAAAATTGCGGTCAAGGGTGATGGCAGCAGCCGGCAAGGCCTGGGCAGCGGATAAAACACTGTGGGACAGGTGTTTGAGTGCTTTCAGTTCATTGTTACGAAAACGCAGCAGCTTGTAAAGGGGAGTGACGATATCGTCGTATTTGCCAAGATCGGGTGAGGGTGGGTTTTCGATATCCCGAGCCCATTTGACCGTTAGTTGGAAATGCTTGTCTTCAAGGTAATAGTAAACGGCAAAAATGAGTCCCAGAGAAAGAATACCCCAATAGCCCTGTTTCAGATATTGAATGCCAATGCAGAACAATACTGCGAAACAAAGCCATAGCAAGGGTTTTATCCATCTCATGATAATCAACCACCGGGCCTGTATGCCCAAAATAACGTCAATGAAGGGTAGGGAACAGGCCTTGTGGTCTGCCAAAAGGATTTTATCGCATTATGAGCTGTTTATTGCGGGAGACGGGTGGTAAACCGGTAACCGCTGCCACGCACTGTCTCGATCAGGCCGTGATGCTCGGAGGGTTCTAGGGCCTTGCGCAAACGGCGGATATGAACATCAACGGTTCTTTCTTCAAGAAATACATGATCTCCCCATACCTGGTCAAGTAACTGGCTACGGGTAAAAACACGCTCTGGATGCGTCATGAAAAAATGCAAAAGACGGAATTCGGTCGGTCCTAAAGGCAGGTTGTTGCCATTTCCGGTAATGCGGTGAGAAACCGGATCCAGTTTCAGGCCGGCAATTTCAATTTCGTCATCGGTTAATTGTGGTGCCCGGCGTCGTAAAACCGCCTTGATGCGCGCCATTAGCTCTTTGGGCGAGAAGGGTTTGGTAATATAGTCATCAGCCCCGCTTTCAAGGCCTTCAACTTTATCTTCTTCGGCACTTTTGGCGGTTAGCATGATGATGGGGACGTCTCTGGTCCGTTCATCGGCCCGCAGGCTTCTGGCCATACTCAGGCCTGAAGCACCGGGTAACATCCAGTCCAGCAGGATCAAGTCCGGGAGCTCGGCGTTAATCAGGATTTTTGCCTGTTCAGCGTCAAGGGCGCGTAAAACTTTATGACCCGCAAAGGATAAGTTGACGGAAATGAGTTCCTGAATTGCAGGTTCATCTTCTACTACGAGGATCGTGCTTGCCATAATGAAGTAAAATTTAAAGTGGTACCAATGTTAAAATGCAATATTTATGTATGATACTTATGGTATTGCCTAATTATGTCATGTTTGTGACAACTCTCCGTTTAAATAAGATTATTGTATGAAACCTGATACGAACCAAGAAAGTAGCGAAAACTCAACCACTCATTTCGGCTTCAAAACCGTCAGTGAGTCTGAAAAGGCCGGTAAGGTGGCGGAAGTCTTTCATTCGGTGGCTGCCCGTTACGATGTCATGAATGATCTTATGTCGGTAGGACTGCATCGGGTCTGGAAAGTATTCACCATTGGCCGGGCAAATGTTCGCCGTGGCATGAAAGTGCTGGATATTGCCGGTGGTACCGGAGACCTTGCCCTGGCATTTGGTAAGAAAGTGGGCGATACCGGAGAAGTCTGGCATACCGATATCAATAGTTCCATGTTAAGTGTGGGCCGTGACCGTCTTATCGACAAGGGGGTTGTATTGCCCACGGCGGTTTGCGATGCTGAATATTTGCCGTTTACCGATAATTATTTTGATTGCGTGACGGTGGCATTCGGTTTACGCAATATGACGCATAAAGACCAGGCGCTGGCAGAAATGTTCCGAGTGCTAAAACCAGGTGGAAAGCTGCTGGTTCTTGAGTTTTCCCGGGTTTACAAACCACTTGAGCCTGCTTATGACTGGTACTCTTTTAATATATTGCCCTGGCTGGGCAAGAAGATCGCCAGCGATGAAGACAGTTACCGTTATCTGGCCGAATCCATTCGCATGCACCCCGACCAGGAAACGCTGGCTGGCATAATGCGTGAAGTTGGTTTTGAGCGCGTGCAGTATTTCAACCTGACCGCTGGCATTGCCGCGGTACACGAGGGGATCAAACTGGGCTGAAACCAGCCGGGTTGATGTCATGAAACAGGGCAGGACATATTTAAAAGTAGTGTTTTGAAACAATAGCCTTGTTTTTTTTTGTTTTTTTACTTGTTAAAACGTTCAGCTTTTTGTAAGATTGACCGATACGCCTGCGCGAGCAGGCTCGATTATGTACAAGGAGTTTGTTTTAATGACTAAGAAATGGTCTAGATTTTTAGCCGCGGCATTGGTGGTAGTATCAACCTCCGCCATGCTCACGGTTTCTTTCGATGCCGAAGCGCGTCGCATGGGTGGTGGTAGCAGTTTTGGCCGCCAGTCCAGTAATGTTACTCAAAAGCGTGCAGTAACACCACCAGCAGCTACCAATACAACGCAACGTACAGCAGCTGCCGGCAGTGCAGCAGCGGCAACGGGAGCGGCTGCGCAAAAAAGCGGTTTTTCACGCTTCCTGGGTCCTATCGCGGGTATAGCCGCCGGTTTGGGTATTGCCGCTTTATTATCCAGCATGGGGCTGGGGGGCGCTTTTCTTGAGTTTTTATCCAGCGCAGTCCTGATTGGCATTGTCATTTTTGCCATCATGTTTATTGTCCGCCGCTTGCGTGGCGGCGCAGCAAAACCGGCAATGCAAGGAGCTGGTGGCAATAACAATATGTATCGTCAAAACGAGCAGAAGCCCATGTTTGGCCAAAAACCGGCTATGCCTGCTGCCGCTCCGGCGCCTGCGGTTGCACCTGCTCCTGTTTCTGCCGCTGCACCTGAAGTGGTTGCCGCTGAAAATCCTAATGTTGATAAATCCTGGTTTGTGCCGGCTGATTTTGACACGTCCGCTTTCTTGCAGAATGCCAAGCAACAATTCAAGGCTATCCAGGGTATTTGGGATAAAGGTGACATTCCCGCCCTTAAAGAATACCTGACCGATGACCTGATCGCCGAGCTTACGCCTCAAATTACGGCCCGTGCCGGCCAAAATGAAACTGAAGTGGTGTTGCTTAATGCCGAGTTTCTGGGTATTGAAGAGGTCAATGAGGGTCATCTGGCCAGCGTACGTTTCTCTGGTATGTTGCGTGAAGAGGCTAATACTGCCGCATTCCGTTTCGAGGAAGTATGGAATCTGTACAAGCCTGAGCAAGGTGGTTGGCTGTTGGCCGGCATTCAGCAAATTCCCGTTGAATATGCATCTTGATGCCCGCTGAAGTGCTATACCTGCTTTTTAAGTTAAACCAGCAGGCTATAGAATAAATAAATAAAGGCGCCTTTATACCGGGCGCCTTTATTGTTTTGGTTGCTATTTATTTATGCCTTGCATGCCTGTATTGTCTGTACGGCTTAGGTTTATGGCAGGGCCATGACAAAAAAAGGTAAACTTGAAGTTTGTTTGCCAAACTGTTTTTTTCTGCCGGACGCATCAAATGTTCCCCTCTTTTCTTCATCCTAATCAGGTTTCCGTAAATCTGCTGAATGCTTTACTTAACCGAGAGCCGTGGGCCAAGGATAAGGTTGCTGCTCATGCCGGTAAAACCGTGCGGATCAATATCGCCCGTTTTTCGTTTCTATATACTCTGCACTATGACGGTTCATTAAGCGTGGCTGATGCCGCTATTGTTCCTAACGTGATCCTTTCTTTGCCCGAAGACAAACTCAGTGAGTTGCCCGATGCCATCCGTAATCGTGATAATCCGCAGCTGTTGTCTTCCTTGCTGCACCTTGAGGGTGATGCCGGTCTGGCGCAACTGGTGTCTGATCTGGCCCGTGATTTACGCTGGGATATCGAGCATGACCTGACGCGCATGGTGGGTCCCATTCTGGCAAAACGGCTAATGCAAGGTTTTGGTTTTGTCCGTGAAAACAGCCAGGTAATGGTTCGCCGGGGGGCGGAAAATGTGAGTGAATATCTTTCTGAAGAAGCACGCATGATACTGTCACGTCCTGCTTTGGACAGCCTTCAGGAACAAGTGAAGCAACAAAATAAACAGTTGGATGACTTGCAAATCAGAATCCGGGCACTGCAAATGAAACGAAGTGACCGGGGTATGTCATGATTGTGACTTTTTTTCGCTTGATCAGGATTATTTTAATTTCAATTCGTTATGGTCTGGATGAGCTGGTTTTAAGCGGTATCAAGCACCCCATTGCGACTAATTTGTTGAAGGTTGTCCGTCTTGGGCGTAAATATAAAAAACCGCGTGGCGAGCGCTTGCGCCTGGCGCTAGAGTCATTAGGCCCGATATTCGTTAAGTTTGGCCAAGTCCTGTCGACCCGGCGCGACTTGGTTCCCCACGATATTGCCGATGAATTGTCTGCCCTGCAAGACCGGGTGCCACCTTTCGCGTCGGAACTGGCTATTGCAAGCATTACCCGGGCATTTGGAAAATCCCCCGATGAACTGTTTGCCCAGTTTGATCCGGTTCCGGTCGCATCGGCTTCGGTAGCCCAGGTTCATAGAGCTGTCTTGCATGATGGGCGACAGGTGGCGGTTAAAGTGCTGCGACCTGGCATGCTTGAAGTGATTGAAAAAGATCTGGCCATCATGCGGGTATTTGCCGGCCTGATACAAAAAATGTTACCAGACGGACGTCGCCTGAAACCCAAGGAAGTGGTGGCAGAATTTGACAAATACCTGCATGATGAGCTGGATTTGCAGGTTGAAGCGGCCAATTGCAGTCAGTTAAGGCGTAACTTTTCAGTTGATCCCGAACGTAGCCAGTTGATTATGGTACCTGAAGTGGTCTGGAGCCTGACTTCCAAAACGGTTTTTACCATGGAATGGATGGACGGGATTCCGGTCAGTCAGGTTGATCGCTTGCGGAAGGCGGGTGTGGATATTAAAAAACTGGCCCGCATGGGGGTGGAAATCTTCTTTACCCAGGTATTTGAAGACGGTTTTTTCCATGCGGATATGCATCCGGGCAATATCATGGTATCTGACCAGCCTGCTACCCTGGGTAAATATATTGCCCTTGATTTCGGTATTGTGGGTTCCCTTTCCGAGTTTGATAAAAACTATCTGGCACAGAATTTTCTGGCTTTTTTCCAGCGGGATTATCGCCGGGTGGCGCAGCTTCATATTGAATCGGGCTGGGTACCGTCAACCACCCGTGAGGAAGAGCTTGAAGCTGCCGTCAGGGCCGTCTGTGAACCGCATTTTGATCGGCCTCTTGCTGAAATCTCATTGGGTCAGGTGTTAATGAGACTGTTCCAGACTTCGCGACGCTTTAATGTTGAAATCCAGCCCCAACTTGTTTTATTGCAAAAAACCCTGCTCAATGTCGAGGGGATGGGTCGTGAACTGGATCCCGAACTGGACTTATGGAAAACGGCCAAACCTTTTCTGGAAAAATGGATGTGGAACCGCATTGGGCCAAAAGGATTTATGGAGCGGATCAAGCATGAGGCCCCCCAGTGGTCGCATATTATTCCCGAATTGCCCCGTCTGGTGCATGCCAGCCTGTCCCGGGATCATAGTCATCCACAGCTCAGGAAAGAACTGGAAAAGCTTAATCGTACGCAGGTAAAAACCAAGCGGGTGCTAATGGTTGTAGGAATGGTGCTGGCACTGAATGCCTTTCTTTTCTTGTGGCTGGCAGTTAATGCGAGCCTGTTCCATTAATAAGAATATGAGGTAGTAATGGCAATTCGCTTTGAAAAAAAAATACTCAGCCGTGAGCAGTGCCTGCAGGCACTGGAAAAGGGTGAACTTAAAAGGCCTCTGGTGTTTACCAATGGGGTATTTGATATTTTGCACCGCGGTCACGTCAGTTACCTTGATCAGGCCGCCCAGCTGGGCGCTACACTGGTTGTTGCCGTCAATACCGATGAATCGGTGCGACGCTTGGGCAAGGCACCCGATCGCCCCTTGAACCGGCAAGAAGACCGTGCGGCTTTGCTGGCGGCATTGTCCAGCGTAACCGCAGTGACCAGTTTTTCTGAAGACACGCCGTTAGAACTGATAGAACAGCTCAAGCCCGACGTTATTGTCAAGGGGGGCGATTATGAAATGGAAAAGCTGCCAGAAACGGCAAGGGTTAAAAGCTGGGGTGGCAAGGCAATTGCCATTCCCTTTGAGTTTGAGCGTTCTACCACTTCCCTGGTTAAAAAAATCAGGGAAGCAGGGTAAGATACCTGAAGCGTATAATTAGAACTTGAAGTGTGAAACAGTAGTGCCACTGAGTGGCTTGATACAGGTTTCAAACAGGGATTTGGTTTCGAAGGAGGCGGCTGTGGTACGGGTAATCTGTACCGCGGTCATGACCGGTGCCTGGCCGACAATTGCAACCAGACGGCCACCGATGGCAAGCTGGTATTTCAGGGAATCGGGGATATTGGGCAAAGAGCCGGTAACCAGAATGGCGTTGAACTCGGCAGAGCCCCAGCCAGTGCGTCCATCGCCTATTTCAACAGAGACATTACTGATTTTTTCACGCTGCAGGTTATCTTTGGCGAAGGCGGCAATATGTGTGTCGATTTCGATGCTGAGCACCTGGTTGCACAAACGACTGAGCAGGGCGGCCTGAAAGCCTGAACCAGTGCCGATTTCCAGGGTTGCATCACTGGGCTTTAATTGAAGATTCTGTGCCAGGCGGGCTTCTATCTTGGGTGCCAGCATGGTTTCGTGGGTATCAATTCCATTGATTTCCAAAGGAATTTCAATGTCGGAAAAAGCCAGGTTTTTGTAGCGTTGGGGAACGAAGTTCTCGCGTGGCAATGAAAGCATGGCGTCAAGCACCGCGCTATCAATAACATTGGCCGGGCGGATCTGCTGCTCTACCATGTTAAAGCGGCTTTGTTCAATTAAAGAGGTTGGGACATTCATATTGGCTACTTGTAATCATTCAAATGAAAGTAGTACCCATTGTACTAAGATCATTAGGGTTTTGTCGTAATCCTTACCACCAGGCATGAAAATGTTGCACGGGGCCATGGCCGCTGCCAACCGTCAGGAGGTCGGCCCGGGCAATGGCGGCCATCAGGTACTCCTTGGCTTGCCGGGTGGCTTCGGGGATATTTTTTCGTTGTGGCAACAGGGCGCAAATGGCGGCTGACAATGTACAGCCGGTGCCATGTGTGTTTTTGGTGGCAATGCGCTGTCCGGGCAACTCTATCATCTTGTCACCGTTATACAGCAAATCGATGGTGTCGTTGCCTGGAAGGTGTCCGCCTTTAAGCAATACCCATTTGTTGTCGTGGTCAGACATCAGTTTGCGCAGCTTTTCGGCAATGCGGTACATTTCCTTGAGCGTCTCGGCCGGCCGGGTATCAAGCAGGACACCGGCTTCGGGCAGGTTGGGCGTTATCATGGTGGATAGGGGAATTAACGCTTCTTTTAAGGCATGAATGGCGTTTTTTTCAAGCAGTACATCGCCGCTTTTGGCCACCATGACAGGATCAAGCACGATGTATTCTGGCTTGAATTGCGCCAGTTTTTCGGCTACCGCCAGGGTGACTTTTTCATGACTCAGCATGCCTATCTTGACCGCATCAATCCGGACATCCTGAAACAGGGTGTCCAGTTGCAGGGCGACAAATTCGGGGGTGATGGCCTGCACGCCGGTAACGCCCTGCGTGTTTTGAGCGGTAAGCGCAGCAACCACAGCACAGGCATAGGTGCCCAGTGCACTCATGGCTTTGACATCGGCAAGTATGCCTGCTCCGCCGGAAGGGTCCATCCCGGCAATGGTAAGAGTATTGTTAATCAAGTCCAGTCCGTATTTATATTTTTTCAGAATGCCAATAATGATAACTTAAATTCTGTGGCAGTTTGTATGGCTAGCCTTGCCTGATTAACTGTTCGGCGCGTTGCTGAATGGATCGTAGGATGGTTTTTAGCTGTTCCTGTTCATCCTGTTGCAGGCAGTCTAGCAGAAATTGGTTGCGGGCCAGCATACCTGGCGCAATTTCCTGATAGATAGAACGCCCTTTTGGGGTGACTGAAATGATCAGGTTGCGTTTGTCTTGTTCATCAACGGTTCTAACCAGTAAATTTTTTTCTTCCAGCCGTGCGATGGCGCGGCTAACCTGCATTTTATCAAGGCTTGCATGACGGGCGATATCGGTGGCTCGCATGTGTTTGCCCTGGTTGAGGGCAAACAGCACTCGCCAGTCATCCCGCATTAAACCGTGGCGTGCCTGATAAACAGGGGCAATGGATTGGCTGACCAATTCAGCCAAGGCACTGATCTGGTAGGGAAGGAAGTCATCCAGGTTCAAGTTCATATTGAAAAAATTCTTAATAAAGAGTAGTAACAGAAATTATTAATTAAATGATACCTAATAAATTATATTTTTTAATAAATAATTGATTTTTATTAATTATTGTTGACAATTAAAAATAATATTGATTTAATAGTAACTATGGTTACTAATTAAACTGACTTATAAATACAGATATAAAATTTTTAGAGGCAAATAATATGGCTATCCAACAAATTCATCACGTTGCTTATCGTTGCAAAGATGCTAAAGAAACCGTGCTTTGGTACAAAGAAAATCTGGGTATGGATTTCGTCTTGGCAATTGCAGAAGACAAGGTCCCTTCAACCAAGGCTCCTGATCCTTACATGCATATTTTTATGGATGCCGGTAACGGGAATATCCTGGCTTTTTTTGAGGTGCCCAATTCTCCACCTATGGGTCGTGATTTGAATACGCCCGATTGGGTTCAGCATATTGCTTTCCAGGTTGGCAGCGTACAAGAGCTGGAAGAAACCAAGGCAAGATTGCAGGCCAAGGGTATAGACGTGATTGGCGTGACCGATCACGTGATTTTTAAATCTATTTATTTCCGTGACCCTAACGGCCACCGTTTAGAGCTGGCAGCCAAAACCTCTACCCCGGAAATGGACCGTAAACTGGATGAAGTGAAATGGGAAATGCTGGAAGAGTGGGCCCAAACCAAAAGAGCGCCCAAGCATGCCGCCTGGTTGCACGAGCCTGAATTCAAGGAATAATGCCTGGATTCATGGCAGCACCATAAAAGGCATGCCATGAGTACCTTTTTATGACAAAAGCCCGTCTTACTGATGACGCATCCCACTTTATGGGATCAGTTCAGCAAGGCGGGCTTTTCTATTGGATAAACAGCGTGCGTGCATCGGTAAAACGTTGTGCAAAGTAGCGGCTGTTTAACGAATCAACCCGGACTTTGCCGTTATTGCGGCTTGACGGGGCATGTACGAATTTGTTATTGCCAATATAAATGCCCATGTGGGTATAAGGGCCCGAGGTATTGAAGAAAACCAGATCACCTTTTTTCAGGGTCGATTTGGTCACCGGTCTGGAAACACTGGCAATCATGGATGTCTTGCGGGGCAATTTGAGATGGGTGGTTTCGTTAAAAACGTAGTTGACAAAACCGCTGCAATCAAAGCCTTCTTCGGGATGGTTACCACCATAGCGATAGGGCGTGCCAATATAAGACAGGGCATTTTTCATGACGGGTTGTCGTTTGGCGGCATCGACACTGGCGTATTTGGATGAACCGGCAAGCTTGGGGCTGCTGGAGCAACCTGCCAGCAGGAGGGAGCAAAGTAGTGCGGAAAGAAAAAAACGGATAGACATGGGGCACCTTTGGCAAGAAAGTGTACTGACAGTATTGCAGGCAATAAGGTGTTTATACAGGTTTTTGCTTGCTGATAAATGTTTTATTTAAAATATATTGTTTTAAAACAACTAATTACTACGTCAATTTAATGTAATGACTGAATAAATGCAAGTGCCCGGCCAGCCGTTATTGCCGGGGGGCGGGGCAAGCATTTTTCTTCAATGATGATGTCACGGCAAAGCACGTATAATGAATCGGGTAATTAACGTGGGAAACAATAATGAGTGAACAGAATAAATTTGATTTTGATTTGTTTGTAATTGGTGCCGGCAGTGGCGGAGTCCGTGCTGCCCGTATGGCGGCCCAAACAGGGGCGCGGGTGGCCGCAGCCGAAGGGGCTCCTTTGGGGGGCACCTGCGTGAACCTGGGATGTATTCCCAAAAAACTGTACAGTTATGCCGCGCATTATGCCGAAGCATTTGAAGAGTCGCACGGGTTTGGCTGGGAAGGGGAAAAACCGGTACTGAACTGGGAAACCCTGAAGCGACAAAGGGCGACAGAAATCAGCCGTCTTAACGGGGTTTATGAAAACCTGTTCAAGGGGGCCGGGGTGGAACTGCTTCGTGGATGGGCCAAATTACAGGACCCGCACACCGTCCAGCTTGATAATGGCCAAACCTATACCGCAAAGCATATCCTGATTGCTACCGGTGGCAAGCCAACTGTTCCGGCGGTGCCGGGTAAAGAGCATGTGATCACTTCTAATGATATTTTTGATCTTCCTGAATTTCCGCAACGCTTGCTAGTGGTGGGGGGGGGCTATATAGCTTGTGAATTTGCCTCTATTTTTAACGGATTAGGGTCTCAGGTTATTCAGCTTTATCGCTCTGAACAGATCCTGCGTGGCTTTGATCGGGAAATTCGTGATTTTGTCGCTAATGAAATGCGTAAGGCCGGCGTGGATATAAAGGTCAATGCGAATATTGCTTCAATTGAAAAAACCACTGAAGGCCTGCAAGCAACCCTTGAAGACGGTACGGTTCTGGGGGCGGATCAAATTTTATATGCAACGGGACGTGCACCCAATATTAAAGGATTGGGTTTTGACGTGCTGGGGGGGGAAACTGCCAAAAACGGGGCGATCAAGGTTAATGAGCGTTATCAAAGCACGATTCCTTCCATTTTTGCCCTGGGTGATGTGACAGACCGGATCCAGCTCACACCGGTGGCATTGGCCGAGGCAATGGTGTTGGTGGATGACTTGTTTGGCAAAAACCAGAAAAACATGAGCTATGAATATATCCCTACTGCCGTGTTTACACATCCCAATATCGGGACGGTGGGTTATTCAGAAGAAGAGGCCAAGGAAAAATTTGGCGAGATTCGCGTATTCCGTTCCGAGTTCCGGCCACTCAAGCATACGCTCAGTGGCAGTACCGCGCGCGTGTTCATGAAACTGATCGTGGAAGTGGCCACCGATAAAGTGATTGGCATGCATATGGCGGGGGAAGATGCCGGTGAAATTATCCAGGGTTTTGCTGTTGCGGTTAAGGCAGGGGTTACCAAAGCCGTGTTTGACAGCACGATTGGCATTCATCCTACTGCAGCTGAAGAGTTCGTTACCATGCGGGGATAGTTTAAAAAATGCTGCAGGCAGCCGGTTTTTTTGTTAATGGCTGATGTTGTTACAAATTAGCCATTAATTTAACTTGTCTAGTTTTTTTGCCATAAAGGAATTGCCGAAAACCGGTAATTCCTTTTTTATTACATAGATAGAACCTGAATTAACCGATATTAACCTGTCTGGTTTTCAAGCGGGTGTGGTATGGATAATGTTGCTGTTTCGTCATAAATTATTAACCATCCTGTCATATCACCGCTTTACCATGCAGCCATCTTTCGAATTTATCCTTTGTAAGAAGGCGGAAAAATGGCTTCAGCTATTCAAGTACAAAACCTGAATAAAACGTTTGGTCCCAAACAGGTTTTATTCAATATGGAACTGGATGTACCCCAAGGTGCCATGGTGGCACTGATTGGTGCTTCCGGCTCCGGGAAATCAACATTGCTGCGGCATATGGCTGGTCTGGTCAAGGCTGACCAACAAAGTGGCGGCACTATTCATGCCCTGGGCAAGACAGTGCAGGATAACGGGCGCCTGAGCCGCGAAGTTCGCCGTGTTCGCTCTGACATCGGTTATATCTTTCAACAGTTTAATCTGGTGGGACGTCTAAGCGTCCTGCAGAATGTATTGCTGGGCTGTCTTGGTCGCATGTCCCGTTTGCGTGGCACATTGGGTTTGTTTAACAGTGAAGAAAGAGAGCGAGCTTTGCAGGCACTTGAACGGGTGGGGCTGCTTGAACATGCCTATCGCCGCGCTTCAACGTTGTCGGGTGGCCAGCAGCAGCGTGTGGCGATTGCCCGTACGCTTTGCCAGCAGGCAGAAATCATTCTGGCTGATGAGCCTATTGCCTCATTGGATCCGGAGTCTGCCCGGAATGTGATGGATGCTTTGGCCGATATTAATAAAAAAGATGGCAAAACGGTCATTGTCACGCTGCACCAGGTGGATTACGCCGTGAAGTATTGCAAGCATGCCGTTGCCCTGAAAAATGGCAAGAAGCATTTTGATGGCCCCATCAGTGGTTTAAGCAATCATTTCCTGAATGATTTGTATGGTGCCGAACTGGGTACGAATTTATTGTTTTCCGATCATCAGGAAGCAAAAGAAGAACAGCACGAACCCATACTTCATCAAGTTCAGCGTAAGGTTGCTTAATTTAAATTTAAATCAAATATGATGGCAATGAAAAATTTATGTAAAACCCTGATGCTCTTTCCGTTCACCGCCAGTCTTATCATGGGAGTGGCGCAAGCGCAAGAAGTTAAAGAACTGAATTTCGGCATTATTTCAACAGAGTCATCCCAGAATCTGAAAAACAAATGGGAACCTTTGCTGGCGGATATGTCACGCAAGACTGGTTACAAGGTAAAGGGTTTTTTTGCGCCTGATTATGCCGGCATTATCCAGGGCATGCGTTTCAATAAAGTTGATTTGGCCCTGTTTGGCAATAACTCAGCGATGGAAGCGATAGATCGTGCCAAGGGCGAAGTGATTTATCAACTGGTGAACAAGGAAGGGCAGCCTGGCTACTGGAGTTTGTTGATTACGCATACAGACAGCCCGATCAATAGCGTTGAAGATATGCTGGCACAGGCTAAAAACCTGAATTTTGGTAATGGCGACCCTAATTCCACTTCTGGTTATCTGGTGCCGGGCTATTACGTTTTTGCCCAGAATAATGTTGAACCGAACAAGATTTTCAAGCGCTCAATGAATGGCAATCATGAGATCAATGCCCTGTCGGTGGCCAACAAGCAGCTTGATGTTGCCACGTTTAATACGGGAGGCATGGGGCGCCTTAAAAAGAGCCATCCGGACAAGGCAGAACAGCTGAAAGTGATTTGGCAATCTCCGCTGATCCCGGACAATCCAATTGTGTGGCGTACCGATATATCCGATGAAGAAAAGGGGGCTATCAAGGCTTTTTTTGATTCATATGGCGATCAGGCCGATGAAATGGAAGTACTCAATGGCATTGGATTATCCAAATTCAAACCTTCAAACAACGACCAGTTATTACCGATCCGTCAACTTGATCTGTTTAAGAAGCGGTCGGTGATTGCGGGTGATGAAAAACTAAGCCCTGAACAAAAACAGGAAAAGATGGCGCCTTTGGATGCCGAACTGCAGAAAATCTCTTTACGCATGAAGGCGCTGGAGAGCAAGCAGTCCTGAAACTGTTGTATTCGATTATTACCCGTTCATTTTTTATTTATAACCTGAAACCAGAGATAAACAATGCTTAAATCTATTTACCAGCGTGTGGGTGTTTCCCTTTTTGCCGCTGCCCTGACCGCAGGTGCCGCCTATGCACAAGACAAAAAGGAAATTAATTTCGGTATTATTTCCACAGAGTCGTCACAAAACTTAAGGCAGTTGTGGGATCCGTTCCTGGCTGATATGTCCAAAAAAACCGGTTATGAAATCAAGGCGTTTTTTGCACCTGATTATGCCGGCATTATCCAGGGCATGCGCTTCGATAAAGTTGATATTGCCTGGTATGGCAATAAGTCTGCCATGGAAGCGGTTGATCGCGCCAATGGCGAAGTAATTTACCAGACCGTTGATAAAGATGGCAAACCGGGTTACTGGAGCCTGCTGATCGCGCA
>CAZPNE010000004.1:0-26548 GCA_964588255.1 uncultured Advenella sp.
CTTTGACTTTTACTTGGCAATATTTATATATCAGCATAGTGGCATTTATGGTGGGCGGGCTCATCGTTGCATCCGAACGGTGGCATGGTGCCTACACCGGAGACTATGATCTCAACAAGCCACAGGCTTCGCATACGCGTTCAACCCCTCGAATTGGCGGACTGGCGGTGTTTGCCGGTACCTTGGCCGGATTACTGGTATTGGGCCGCCCCGACAACACCACCCTTAACTGGTTATGGCCCGCCTTGTTTGTGGCTTCCATGCCGGTGTTTGTAGCGGGTATTTTAGAAGACATCACCAAAGATATCGGTTCGGGCAAGCGTCTGCTGGCCGCTTTTGCATCAGCAGCCATTGCCTGGTGGTTTTTTGGTGGCGTCAGCCGGGTGGGTTTTGCATTTATAGACCTGATCCTGGCATTTTGGCCCATCTCCCTTTTATTTACTATGATTGCAGTAGGCGGTTGCACCCATGCCCTTAATATTGTTGATGGCATGAATGGGCTGGCGGGCATGGTTGCCATGCTCATGGCGACATCTATTGCGTTGGTTGCCTACCAGGTTAATGATTTGGCCATTTTTGCCATTGCGCTAGCCATGGCATCTTCCATTGTTGGTTTTTTTGTCTGGAACTTCCCTTTTGGCAGGGTATTCCTGGGCGATGGCGGCGCTTATTTTATAGGTTTCATGCTGGCTGAACTGGCTGTCCTGCTGGTTATACGCAATCCTTCGGTGTCTCCGTTTTATGCCCTGGCAGTGCTGTTTTATCCTGTCTTTGAAACTCTGTTTTCCATATGGCGGCGTCGCTTCAAGCGCGGGGTGCCGGTAGATCAGCCCGATGCCTTGCATTTGCACCAGCTTATTTTCCGTCGCTTGGTACGGGTAACGTTCAGTCGTGCCGGACGAGATGCCGTTCCTTCCTTGTGTAACGCGTTAACCTCTCCTTATTTGTGGGTGCTGACTTTAATTGGCCTGGTGCCAGCCACCATTTTCTGGGATAACGCAGTTTTGCTTTGTATCAGTATGCTGGTGTTTTCATCGGTGTATATTTGGCTTTATTCCCGGCTGGTTGCATGGCGGTGCCCGCGTTGGCTATTGCTGCCCTCGGTTTCACGCAAGCGATGAAGTTAGTGAGAAATATATTTCGTTGCCTTGTGTTTTCTTACTTTTCTGGTTAACTCTGATTGTTACAATCAACTATTCTGCAAAATTATTTAGTTATTCCTTTGGGAGAAATTCGTGCAAGTTCAAGATATTAAATTGGCAGTTATCGGCCTTGGCTATGTTGGATTGCCTTTGGCAGTTGAATTTGGCAAAAAGCGGCCGGTGTTGGGGTTTGATATTAACCAGAACCGTATTGCCGAGCTGCAGGCAGGCCAGGATCATACGCTGGAAGTCAGCAGTGAAGAACTTGCTGAAGCGCCAAATTTGCAATTTAGTGCCAACCCAGCCGATCTGGTCAATGCCAATACGTATATTGTGACGGTGCCCACGCCCATTGATGAATACAAGCGTCCCGATTTAACCCCCTTGGTCAAGGCCAGCGAAACCATTGGCAAGGCCTTGAAAAAAGGCGATGTTGTCATTTATGAGTCCACCGTGTATCCGGGCGCTACCGAAGAAGATTGCGTGCCTGTGCTTGAAAAATTCTCTGGCCTGACTTTCAATGTGGATTTCTTTGCCGGCTACAGCCCCGAGCGTATTAACCCGGGCGACAAGGCTCACCGTGTTTCCACCATCAAAAAAGTCACGTCCGGTTCTACCCCCGAGATTGCCGAGGTGGTAGACCAGTTGTATCGTGAAATTATTGTTGCCGGCACCCACAAAGCCAGCAGCATTCGGGTGGCCGAAGCGGCCAAGGTCATTGAGAATACCCAGCGTGATGTAAATATTGCCCTTATCAACGAGCTGGCGCTTATCTTTAATAAAATGGGTATTGATACCCAGGCTGTGCTGGAAGCGGCCGGTACCAAATGGAATTTCCTGCCGTTCCGTCCCGGTCTGGTGGGCGGCCACTGCATTGGCGTTGATCCTTACTACCTGACTCACAAGGCCCAGTCTATTGGTTACCATCCGGAAATCATTCTGGCTGGTCGTCGCCTGAACGATAGCATGGGTCCTTATGTGGTGGCTCAGCTGGTTAAAGCCATGACCAAGAAAGGCATTCAGGTGCAGGGCGCCAAGGTGCTGGTAATGGGCCTTACCTTTAAAGAAAATTGCCCTGATCTGCGCAATACCCGGGTTGTGGATATTATTAAAGAACTGTCCGAATACAACATGGATGTGGATGTGTTCGATCCATGGGTGGATGTTGCAGAGGCGCAGCACGAGTATGGCGTGACACCCGTCAAGGAAGTGCAGCCAGGCGTATACGATGGCATAATTCTGGCCGTTTCTCATCAGCAGTTTGTGGAAATGGGGGTTGCCGCTATTCGTGCCTTGGGTAAACCCCAGCATGTGCTGTATGACCTGAAATACGTGTTAACCGCCGAAGAAGCCGATATTCGTCTTTAATTGGGTAAAAGGAAAATCAAGCATGAGTCAGGCATTTGAAACATTGAAAGCCGATTTGCAGCGTCAGCCCCGTACATGGCTGGTTACCGGCTGTGCCGGCTTTATTGGCTCCAACCTGCTGGAGACGCTTTTGCGGCTTAACCAGAAAGTGGTTGGATTGGATAACTTTGCCACCGGTTACCAGCATAATCTTGACGAAGTTCAGGGTCAGGTATCAGCTGCGCAATGGTGCAATTTCAACTTTATTGAAGGGGATATCCGCAATCTGGAAACCTGCCGTCAGGCATGTGCAAGCGTGGATATCGTGTTGCATCAGGCAGCACTGGGTTCGGTCCCGCGTTCCATCAATGATCCCATCACTACCAATGAAGTGAATATTGGCGGTTTTCTGAACATGATGGTCGCGGCCCGTGATGCGGGAGTGACGTCATTTGTGTTTGCGGCGTCCAGCTCTACCTATGGCGATCACCCGGATTTGCCCAAAGTAGAAGATAAAATCGGCAATCCATTATCGCCTTATGCGGTCACCAAGTATGTCGATGAGCTGTATGCCAGCGTGTTTGCCCGTACCTATGGTTTTTGCTCAATTGGCCTGCGCTATTTCAATGTGTTTGGCAAACGCCAGGATCCGGATGGTGCTTATGCCGCCGTGATTCCCAAATGGACAGCGGCCATGATCAAGGGTGAAGATGTCCTGGTTAATGGTGATGGTGAAACCAGTCGCGATTTCTGTTTTGTTGAAAATGCGGTACAGGCTAATCTGCTGGCCGGTGCCAATATGCCCGAAAAAGGTTTCGAGGTGTATAACGTAGCGGTTAATGCAAGAACCAGCTTGAATGAGCTGTTTGCCTACTTGTCCGCCACCTTGGGGGCCAATGGCATTCAATATGACAAAAAACCGGTTTACCGGGATTTTCGTCAGGGTGACGTGCGCCATTCACAGGCCGATATTGGCAAGGCACAGACACAGTTGGGTTATGCGCCTAGTCATACCATTCTTCAGGGCATTGAAACCGCCATGCCCTGGTACATCCAATTTCTGAAATAGTCTTCTTTGAAGCCGCTACGCACCAGACTTAACCGCCTGCACCCTGATCACAAGCGCATTGCCCAAGGGGCAATGCGTGTTGCATTTTTTTTACTGATCGGAAAAATGGCTGGTGCCATCAAGGAAATTGCGGTTGCCCACCGTTATGGGGTTAGTGATGTCGTTGATGCGTACCAATTTACCCTGACTATGGCCAATTGGTTGCCGGTGACAATGGTGGGGGCATTTTCAATTGTGCTTATTCCCGCTTTGGTCAAGGTACGGTATGCCGGCCAGCATGAGCGCGCCCGCTTCATTTGTGAGCTGCAAGGCTGGATTGTGGTGCTGGGTGTGCTGCTTTCTATTGCCACGTATTATTTCTGGCCGCAAATATTGCATTATACAGGCGGTAATCTAAGTGCCCAAACCAAACAGGCCAGTGCCGAGTTGATCAAAGCCTTTGCACCGGCTGTGCTGCTAACCCTTGTTATCGGCTTGTGTACTTCCCGTTTGCGGTCACATGAGCGGCACATCAATAACCTGTTAGACAGCATACCTGCCTTGATGATTCTGGTGGCTATCCTGATAACCCCAGACAATGTCAGTGTGTACCCGCTTTTATGGGGCACACTGCTTGGTTACCTGATTCAGGCAATATGGCTGTCTGCATTGGCACGCAAAGTGGATGGGGTTCATTGGGACTGGCCCAAACCGGGGTTGCAGTCACCGCAATGGCCCATGTTGCTGAATGCGGCCGGTATTATGCTGGTTGGGCAAATTGCCATGAGTTTTGTGGGGCCGCTTGATCAAATGGCGGCAGCCAGTTTAGGTAATAATACCAATGCAACGTTGGGTTATGCTACCCGTTTGCTATCGCTGGTTATTGGGATTGGTGCCGCTTCAGTGGGCCGGGCTGCCTTGCCGGTGCTGGCCGATGTGCAAAGCCGTGGCAATCCTGGCCAAGCCAGGTCTATGGCCCTGAAATGGTCTGCCTTAATGTTATTGGTGGGTATGGTAGCCGTTATGGTTGGCTGGTTTCTGGCACCCTGGATGGTAAAGCTGCTATTTGAAAATGGTGCCTTCACTGCCGAAGACACCTTGAAGGTGGCTTCTGTTTTACGTTGGGGGCTCTTGCAGCTACCTTTTTATTTTGGCGTATTGATCCTGGTTCAGTTAATGGCAAGCCAGAACCGTTATAAACTGATGGCAATTATTGCTATCGGTAATTTTGCACTAAAGGCAGGCATGAATGTCATACTTGCTCCCGTTATGGGCGCCGAAGGTATTATGTTGGCGACAAGCTTAATGTATTTGTTATCTTATCTATGTTATTTTTTTGCTGTCATGAAATATGGCATCGCAAAAAAAACTTCTTCAGCCTGAGCTAATATGTTTTTCGAGATGCAAACGAAAACTTCTCCCTTGAGAATCATGCTGTTTATTCATTCACTTCGAGGAGGAGGCGCCGAGCGGGTTGCTGTTGATTTGGCCGCACGGTGGATTGCCAATGGACACGATGTCTTGCTGGTAACCCAAACTGATGCCTCTGAAGATGCTTATGAATTGAATAAACAAGTACAGCGGATTTCCCTGAATACGGCCGGCTTCAAGGGTGTCATGGCCAATTTGCGGCGCCTTTATATTTTGCGCCGGGAAATCAAGCGTCATCGTCCCGATATCGTGATCGGCTTCATGACAACCTCTTCCATCCTGGCCGTATTGGCGGCTTCGGGTGTACCTGGGTGCCGCGTGATTGCCACCGAGCATACGCATCCGCCGTCACAGAAACTTTCTGGCTTGTGGAAAAAATTGCGTCGCTATACTTATCCCAAGGCTTCAAAGGTGATTGCCCTGACTCATGGGACAGAAGCATGGCTTGAAAAGCATGTGCCTGGTTCCAATATTGCCGTGATTCCCAATGCGGTGCATTGGCCACTGGAAAATAAAGAACCGGTTATTGAGTCTGCCAAAGAGCCAGGTCGCAAGCTTTTGCTGGGGGTTGGCCGCTTGCATCATGACAAAGGGTTTGATTTATTAATCAAGGCATTTACCGCTATTGCCCATTTGCATCCAGAATGGGATTTGATTATTCTGGGTGAAGGCGACAAGCGGGAAGTATTGCAAAAGCAGCTTGATGATGCTGGCATGGGTAATCGCATTTCCATGCCCGGAAGAGCCGGCAATATGCGTGCCTGGTCCAAGGCCGCTGATATTTATGTGTTAAGTTCACGTACCGAAGGCCTGTCAAACAGCTTGCTTGAAGCCATGGCATGTGGTGTGCCCAGTGTTGCCTTCGATTGCGATACCGGGCCACGGGAAATTATTCGCCCTGATCTGGATGGCGTGCTGGTGCAGCCCGCTGAAGATGACGAAGCGTTGGCCGCCCATTTGTCGGCCTTAATGTTCGATCAGGCCAGACAGGTGGAGTTGGGCAAACGCGCTATTGATGTTCGCGATCGTTTTTCAATGCGCCGGATTTCCGGGTTGTGGCGGGATGTGTTTAACGAAGTCCTGAACAATAAAAAAGACGGCCAAAAGGGGTAAGCATGTGTGGAATAGTCGGTATTGCCGGCAGCCAAGAGGGCAAGGAAGGCATACTGCGTGACAGTTGCCGAAAAATTGCATATCGTGGCCCTGATAGCCAGGGTGTCTGGCTAAGTCCGGAAGGGCATATTGGTTTTGGCCATGTCAGGCTGGCCATTCAGGATTTGTCTGCGCAGGGACATCAGCCCATGCCTTCGGCAGACCAGCGTTTCATGATGGTGTTTAATGGAGAAATTTATAACCACCCCGAGTTACGTACGCAGTTGGAGCAAAACAATCAGGCTCCTGCCTGGCGTGGCCATTCAGACACCGAAACCCTGCTGGCCTGTTTTTGTGCCTGGGGTATTGAACAAACCCTGAAAGAAGCAATTGGCATGTTTGCCATTGCCGTTTGGGACAGGCAAGAAAAAAAATTAACCCTGGCACGTGATAAATTTGGTGAAAAACCTTTGTATTATGGTTTTACAGGGCAGGGCTTGGTGTTTGCCTCGGAACTCAAGGCCATCATGGGGGTACCCGGGTTTGAAAAGCAGCTTAGCCGCGATGCGATTGCCTTGCTGTTGCGGCACAACTACATTCCCGCTCCCTACAGTATTTTTCAACATATCAATAAGTTGCCACCCGGCACCTGGTTAAGCCTGTCCGAAGAAGATTGGCAAAACAGGCGCAAGGTAGAACCACAGATTTACTGGTCTGCCTATGAAATGGCCAGGCAGCAGCCCAAGATTCATTACGGGTCAGATGACGCCGCGATTGATGCGTTGGCCAGTGTGTTATCCAAGTCTATCAAATCCCAGTTGATTTCGGATGTGGACCTGGGGGCGTTTTTGTCGGGCGGCACCGACTCTTCACTGATTGTGGCCTTGATGCAGCAGCAAAGCGCCCAGGCAGTCAAAACGTTTTCGATTGGCTTTCATGAAAAAAAATATAATGAAGCTGAATACGCCAAGTCGATTGCCGAACACTTGGGTACCGATCATACCGAGCTGTATGTCAGTGCCAATGATGGCCTTGCCCTGGTGCATTCCCTACCTGCCATGTACGATGAGCCATTTGCCGATTCGTCTCAAATTCCCATGGCACTGGTCACGCAAATGGCATCCCAATCGGTAAAGGTGGCATTATCGGGTGATGCCGGTGATGAACTTTTTGGTGGCTATTCCCGCTATCAGCGGGCAGCCTCATGGTGGATGCGTCGAGAAAAAACCTTGCCTTTGGTTCGTTCGTTACTGGCGGGTGCGGCAGGCAAACTGGCCCCGGGTTTTAGTGGCAATAAAAAAGACAAATTACAAAAGCTCAATGAAGTGCTGCGTGCCAGGGATGCGGTTGATTTTTACCGGCATTTTGTTTCATACTGGAAAGATCCGTCAAGCGTAGTGCTGGGTGCACGGGAACCAGCCACCGCTTTTGCCTTGGCACCTGTCGGTTCTTTTCTGGAAACCATGATGATTATTGACACGGTTTCTTATTTGCCCGATGATATTCTGGTCAAGGTCGACAGGGCGGCCATGGCTTGTTCGCTGGAAACGCGAGTGCCCTTGCTTGATCCCCGTATGTTTGAATTTGCCTGGGGCCTTGAGGACAAATACCGGGTGCGTGATGGCCAGAATAAGTGGTTATTGAAGCAGCTTTTATACCGGATGGTACCGCGTGCCTTGCTGGAGCGCCCTAAAAAGGGGTTTTCGGTTCCGATGGGCGAATGGTTAAGAGGCCCCCTGAAAGATTGGGCCAATGATTTGCTTGATCCTTCCCGCCTGCACAAGCAGGGTTTGCTTGATGCCGGGCAGGTGCATGAACGCTGGCAACAGCATCAGGCGCAGCAGTTTGACTGGAGTCCTCATTTGTGGGGAGTCCTGATGCTGCAGGCCTGGATGGATCATTATGATATTCAGGGCTAAAATTATGAAGCAAGACCATAAGAAATAGGTTGGGCATTATGAAAATCATGTTGCTGGTCAGTTCAATGAATGCAGGTGGTGCCGAGCGTGTTGCCGCCACACTGGCAAGTGCCTGGGTCAAACAGGGCCATCAAGTGGTGTTAATGCCTTGTTTTTCAAAGGGTAATGGCCGTTCGTTTTACCCGGTGCACCCTGATGTCCAGATTAAATGGCTGGCCGATGATTTGCCCCGCCAGAAATGGTTGGGCAGGCTCAGTAAACCATTTGTGCTCAAAAAGCGCATTAGGGCGGAGCAGCCCGATGTGATCGTTTCTTTTCTGACCAATGTGAATGTGACCACCTTGATGGCAACCAGGGATATCGATATCCCCGTGATTGTTTGTGAAAGAACGCATCCGGTCATTAGTAATAATATTGACGGTGTCTTGAAGATGCTGCGCAAGAAGCTGTACCCCCAGGCCGATGCCGTAATGATTCAGACTGAAGATGCCGCCCAGGCATTTATGCAAGTATTGCCTGGCCTGAAGCGGGTGGCGGTTATTCCGAATCCTTTGCCCGAGGGCATTGAGCAAGTGACTTCCTGCAATGGTCTGTGTACAGTCACCGGGCGCAAGACATTGGTTGCCATGGGGCGCTTTGTACCTGCAAAGCAGTTTGATATCCTGATTGAGGTCTTTGCCACCATCAGTCATGATTATCCCGATTGGGATTTATGTATCTGGGGAGATGGGCCAGAGCGTGCGACCTTGATTGATAAAGTGAAAAAGATGGGTTGCAGCCAACGCATCACTTTGCCGGGTACAACAAGCAAACCGTGGCAGGAATTGTCGCATGCCCATGTTTTTGTGATGACTTCCCGGGTAGAAGGGTTTCCCAATGTTTTGCTTGAAGCGATGGCCTTGGGGTTGCCCAGTATCAGTTTTGATTGTCCCAGCGGTCCGGCAGAGTTGACCCAGCAGGGAACCACCGGTTTGCTGGTGCGGCTAAATGATAAGCTTGAACTTGAAAAAGCAATCAGGCGGTTTTTGTGCGATGATGGTTTTAGATGCTCTCTTGGTGCACGTGGCAAGCAATCAGTCTGGGCCAGATACCGGCTTGAAACGGTGTTGCAGCAGTGGGATGAATTGTTCAGGCAAGTGGGTGTTCCGGTTTCAGGCAAAACAGATATCCAATGACAACAAATAAAAAAATACGTGTGGTGCACCTGATTAGCGGTCTTGGGCAGGGAGGGGCTGAGTCGGTCCTGTTTCGCCTGACCACTTGGCCAGACCCCGACGTGACGCATATTGTCGTTTCGTTTGCGGATGCCGGTATATATGGCCAGCCGCTTATGGAGGCCGGGGTTGAAGTGAAGATGCTGGGCATGACACCAGGACGCTTGACCCCGTCAGACTTCTGGCGTCTTAAAAAGTGTCTGGCGCAACTTGATCCTGATGTGATACAGACCTGGATGTACCATGCAGATCTGATCGGCGGATTGGCTGCCCGAATGGCTGGATTCCGGCATATCGCCTGGGGAATCCGCAATTCAGGGGCCAATTTGGCCAAGAGCAGCCGTTCAGCCTATTTGTTTGCGCGGATGGGCGGGTTCTTTTCACGCTGGCTGCCCCAGCTGGTTGTCTGTTGTGCCGAAGATGCCCGCCATCGTCATGTTCAATGGGGTTATGATCCCAAAAAAATGGTGGTCATTCAAAATGGCTACGATTTGTCCCGCTGGGTTCGCAATGAGCCGGCCCGTCAGGCATTGCGGGCAGCGTGGGGTGTTGGTGAGCAGACGCCACTGATAGGCTTTGTGGCGCGCTGGAATCCCCTGAAAGATCATGTAACCCTGATCAAGGCTTTTGTCCAATGCCTTGAAAAACAGCGCGATTTGCGTTGTGTTCTGGTGGGCAAGGACATGGATGCAAACAACCCGTCATTAATGGCGTTGCTGTCTCAATATGGGGTCAGGGAAAAAACCATTTTACTGGGCATGCGTAACGATGTACCACACATCATGAGCGCACTGGATTTGCATGTGCTGTCCAGCATTGCCGAGGGTTTCCCCAATGTGGTGGCCGAAGCCATGGCGTGTGGTGTGCCTAATGTGGTTACCAATGTAGGTGATGCCGCCCTGATTGTGGGTGATGATGGCTGGGTAGTGCCTGCGGCCGACCCGCAGCAGCTGGCGGATAAAATCTTGCAGGCCTTGGCACTGATTGCAAATACCGGCAAAAATACATTGGCCCAACAGGTACGGGCACGGGTGATGAATGCGTTCAGTCTTGAAAAAATGGTTGCCGAATATCGGCATACCTGGTTGGGCATGCTCAATAAAAACGGCAAAACAAAATAAAAGAGGATGGGTATGTCCAGAAAAATTCTGTTTGTGGTGAATAATCCGGCTTTTTTCCTGTCGCATCGCCTACCTATTGCCCTGAAGGCAAAAGAGGAAGGTTATGAAGTGGCTGTGGCCACTATGCAGGGAGAGGCAGTAGCGCAAATTGTGGCGCACGGCCTGAAGCACTTTGTGATTCCCATGTCACGCAGTGGCATGAATCCATTTGCAGAGCTAAGAACCATTTATGCCTTGTATCGTTTGTATCGCCACTATCGGCCAGATTTGGTGCATTTGGTCACGATTAAGCCGGTTTTGTATGGTGGTATTGCGGCCCGCCTGGCCAAGGTGAACGCAGTGGTTTATGCCATTTCCGGGCTGGGTTTTATTTTTACCCGCGAACGCCAGGGTATTGACTGGGTTAAAAAAATCACCCAGGTGCTTTACCGTTTGGCACTGGGGCATTCGCATAGTCGGGTCATTATCCAGAATGATAATGATCGCCAGATCCTGTTGGATATTGGTGCCATGCAAGAAGCGCAGGCAGTAAAAATAAGGGGTTCAGGGGTGGATGTGAGTGTCTTTGCCTCACAGCCCGAGCCTGCTAAGCCGGTGTTAGTGACCATGGCAGCGCGTTTGCTTAAAGACAAGGGCGTGATGGAGTTTGTTGAGGCGGCAGGGATATCCGCCCGCCATGGCAGTGATATACGTTGGCAATTGGCTGGTACACCAGACTCGGGCAATCCGGCTTCGGTTACCCCGGCTGAAGTGCAAAGTTGGGGGGCTGGGGTGAATGTGCTGGGCGATGTTAAGGATATTGCCAGCCTGTATGCGCAGTCCCATATTGTGGTGCTACCGTCTTATCGAGAGGGGTTGCCCAAATCACTGGTAGAGGCAGCGGCCTGTGGCAGGGCAGTGGTTACCACCGATGTCCCGGGATGCAGGGATGCCATTGAAATTGGTCAATCGGGCTTGCTGGTGCCCGTCAGGGATGCACAAAAATTATATGAGGCCGTTGCCAGGCTGGCTGCCGATGACAACCTCAGGTTAAGCATGGGCAATGCAGGACGTATCCTGGCTTTGGAAGAATTCGATATCCGCAAGGTGGTTGAAAAACATCTTGCGGTTTATCGTGAGCTTCTTGATTGAAGTTTCAAACTTTATTTATGTTAATAAATTAAAACGGCAGCTTGGCTTCAGGGGCATGCGTGGCAAATACCTGCCTGAACTCATCCTGGATGCGGGCCAGGGCCGCGGGGGTTTCAGCTTCAAAGCGCAGTACCACTACCGGTGTGGTGTTGGAGGCCCGGGCCAGACCAAAGCCATCTTCATATTCGGCGCGCACACCATCAATGGTATTGATATCCCGTGCCGTTGCAAAGCACGCCTGTTCCTGCAGGGTTTTGATTAAGGCATGGGGCTGGCCTTCCTGCATTTCCAGTTTTAGTTCGGGGGTGGAAATATCCTGGGGAATAGCATTCAGGATATCACTGGGGTTGCCAAACCGTGACAGGATTTCCAGCAGGCGGGTACCGGTGTACAAGCCGTCATCAAAGCCATACCAGCGTTCTTTGAAGAAAATATGGCCACTCATTTCACCGGCTAGCGGAGCGCCTGTTTCAGCCAGTTTGGCCTTGATCAATGAATGTCCGGTTTGCCACATCAGGGGTTTGCCCCCGGCCAGCGCAATGCCTTCGGCCACATGGCGACTACACTTGACATCATAAATAATGGTTTCACCGGGGCAACGTTCCAATACATCACGGGCAAACAGAATAAGCTGGCGATCGGGCCAGATGATGGTCCCTGTTTTGGTAATCACCCCCAGGCGGTCGGCATCACCGTCAAAAGCCAGCCCCAGCTCGCAATCGGTGTTTTGCACGTGTTTGATCAAGTCTTCAAGATTGTGAGGATCGGCTGGGTCGGGGTGGTGATTGGGGAAACTGCCATCTACATCACAGAACAGCTCATCGACTTCGCAACCCAGTTGCCTGAACAGGGCTGGGGCAACATTGCCACCCACGCCATTGCCGCAATCAATCGCGATCTTCATGGGTCGTGCCAGTTTGACGTCACTGCAAACCCGTTGGATATATTCGGGAATGATGTCAATATTTTCCCGGGTACCTTTGCTGTCGGCAAGCGGTAATGCTTCAATGGCCAGCATCTCGTCGCGCAATTGCAAAACATCGCTGCCATACAAGGCCTTGCCGCCAATCATCATTTTGAAACCATTGTATTGCGGGGGGTTATGGCTACCGGTAATGGCTACTGCCGTGCCAATATTTCTGGAATAAGCAACAAAATAAACCAGGGGTGTAGGTACCTGATCCAGGTTGATCGTATTGACGCCCTCATCAGTAATGCCTTGTTGCAGGGATTCAGACAATTCCAGGCTGCTGGTGCGACCGTCATAGCCGGTAACAATGGTGGAAATATTCTGTTTTTTTGCCCGGGCAGCCAAGGCCCGGCCAAGCAGGTAGGCAAACTCCGGGTTAAGTTGCTCGGGTACGGTACCCCGAATATCATAGGCCTTGAATACACTTGCTGCTAATAATGACGCCACGGAAAAATCCTTATAGGGAAAACTAATCGTTTTGAATCGTACGCGAAACTTAACGATAGAGTGCAATTTGGGTAGAATAATAGATTAAATTAATTGCACACATTATAAAACCGCCATCCGAATGAAGGGGGTTTTATGTCAGAAAGAACTTTTACAGGTCGTGATATGAACATTTTGGCAGTTTTACAGGAAATCGTTGGGGCAGAGCATGTCCTTACCGGAGAGCAGGCACAGGCTTATTTAACAGACTGGCGCGGTCGCTATACCGGCAAGGCGCAGGCGGTGGTTCGTCCGGGCTCGGCTGAAGAAACCGCAAAAGTGGTCAAAACCTGCCTGCAATACGATATTCCGGTGGTGCCTCAAGGTGGCAATACGGGCCTGTGCGGCGGAGCCACCCCCAATAACAAAGGCGATGCCATTGTTATTTTGTTAACCCGTCTTAACAAAGTGCTTGAGATTGACACCGATAACGACACCATCACCGTTCAGGCCGGTTGTATCCTGCAATCGGTCCAAGAGGCAGCGGTACAGGCCGGGCGTCTGTTTCCGTTAAGCCTGGCGGCTGAAGGCAGTTGCACCATTGGGGGTAATTTGGCGACCAACGCCGGTGGTACCCAGGTCTTGCGTTATGGCAATGCCCGAGATCTTGCGCTTGGCCTGCAGGTGGTGACGGCAGATGGTGAGGTCTGGGAGGGCCTGCGTGGTTTGCGCAAGGATAATACCGGTTATGACTTGCGCAATTTATATATTGGCAGCGAAGGAACGCTGGGTATTATTACCGCGGCCACCCTTAAACTGTACCCTCAGCCGGTTGCCAAATGCACGGCACTGCTGGCGCTGGATGATATTGATGCAGCGGTTAAAATGCTATCGCGTGCCCGTGGCGGATTTGGTGCTTCATTAACGGGGTTTGAGTTGATGTCCAATTACTGCCTGCGTTCGGTAACCCGTTTGTTTCCCCAGCAAAAAATGCCATTCGAAGGTCCCAGCCTTGAGTCCGAGTGGTATGCCCTGCTTGAAATTTCCGATAGCGAAAGTGCCGAACATGCCCGCGAGCGGTTTGAATGGGTGGTAGGGGAAGCCATTGAAGCGGGTGAAGTGCAGGATGCGGTTATTGCCGAGTCTATCCAGCAAAGCAAAGACCTGTGGCACTTGCGTGAAAGCATTCCGTTGGCGGAAGCGGAGATCGGCAAAGGCATCAAGCATGATGTTTCCATTCCGGTATCCAGAATTGCCGAATTCGTGGCTAAAACCAATGGTTTGCTACAGGCGTCTTTCCCGGGCGTGCGCCATATTATTTTTGGTCACCTGGGCGATGGTAACCTGCACTATAACGTGGGTGCGCCTATCGGCGAAGAGGAGGGTTTTCTTGCCCGCCAAAAAGATGTCTACGAAGTGGTGCACAACAGTGTGCATGCCTTTAACGGTTCTATCAGTGCCGAACATGGTGTTGGCCAACTGAAAAAAGACCTGTTGCCCAATTACAAGTCGGCCGTGGAATTGTCCCTGATGCGCAAGATCAAGCGGGCGCTTGACCCTAACGGCATCATGAATCCGGGCAAGGTGATCAATAGCGTTGACATTTAGGACAGAAATAGGTGGCGCGCTGGCCCTGGATGATTTTCCGGATCGGGGTGCCACATGTTTTACAGGGGTGTCCTTCTTTGTCATAAACGGCAGCATGAATTTCAAAGTAGGCACCTACCTCACCGTTGGTGCCAGTGTAATCTTTCAGTGTGCTACCACCCGAGTCAAGTGCTGCAGTCAGGGTTTCAATAATGGCTTGGTGCAGGCGTTTGCAGCGTGCCAGGGAAAGCGTTTGAGCAGCAGTTTGGGGGTTTATTCGTGCCCTGAACAAACTTTCCGAGGCATAAATATTTCCAACCCCCACCACAATCTCACCGCTTAGCAATACGGGTTTGATGGCGCTTTTCTTGTCTTTTAATGCCTTGTGCAGGTAAGTGGCCGTAAACGCCGGGTCAAAGGGTTCAATGCCCAGTTTGGCCAATAGCAGGTGATTCTGGATATCCCCGTTTTCGGCAGGATGCCATAAAACAGCCCCAAAACGCCGGGGGTCGTTCAGGCGGAATTCGGCATTGTCAAAAATAAATTCCACATGATCGTGTTTAAGTAAAAATTCGCCTGGAAGCACACGGCGAATGGAACCTGACATGCCCAGATGAATAATTAAAACGCCATGCTCAAAGGCCAATAGCAAATATTTGCCACGTCGTTGACAGGCCTGTAAAACATGGCCTTGCAGGATTTGATTCAGGTTTTCCGGTATAGGCCAGCGGAACTGGTGATGATGGATACGGATTTCATTAAGTTGATGGCTGGTAATGACGCGGTCAAGACCGCGGCGGGTGGTTTCTACTTCGGGTAATTCTGGCATATTGGCTAAGTGAAAAGTGTTGTTTTTTGCTATGTTGGCAAACGTTTAAACATTTGCCAACAGATGGTTTTACCTGAAATTGTATTTAAGAATGATAATATCAGTATTCTTGTATGAACTTTTTCCGGTATGGCCATTTTCCCAGCTGTGACTGTTTTCAGAAAAATTCTTCTTGTCTCTGCGGTCTCGCTTTCTACCCTGTGGGGTAGTTTCGCCTGTGCCCAGAGCCAGATGTCGCCAGTTATGCCCCGTTTGCATGCTGCCCTTGATTTTATTCCCGCTTATAAACTTAATTCTGTCCAGTTGGTTGATCACACCGATGCGGATGATATTTTCAGTTTGCTGGTGGTGGAATTTGCCATTCAGGATGAAAAGTTCGAGCTGGCGGCCCAGGCTGCTTTTGATTTCGCCAAAGAAAAAAATGATGTGAAAATGGCGAAAAAAGCCATGCAATTGTATTTGGCCAGTTCTTCAAACCAGAAAGCGGCAGAGGCGGCAAGGCTATGGTATAAGCTTGATCCTGATGATGAAGAAGCATCCGCAACTGCGTTGGCGCTGGCCGCTACTAATGGTGAAATCGAAGGTTTGGTGAATGCATTAAGGCTGCGGCTTCAGCAGGGCAAGAATAAAGAACAGACTATTTATCAAACTGCTTCAATTGTTGCCCGAATGAACGATAAAAAAATGGCACTTGACGTTTATGAAAAGGCTGTCGAAGGGTTGGTGGATGACCAGTCTACCGCTTTTATGTTAATGGCTGATTTAGCCTATCAGGTAAAAGAGCTGGAAAAAGCCTGGCAAGCATCCCTGAGGGCGCTTGAGCTTGATGCGTTATCGGATGCTTCGGCTGAACGTGTTTTGCAATACGGCCGGGAAAACCATAAAAAAGAGGCGATGGAAATTGTCGGGAATTTCATTCGTAAGAATACTAATGCAAGACGATTGCACCTGCTTTATATCAGTGAGATGGTTAACGATAAAGAATTTGATGCGGCTATCCGTGAATTGAAGAAAATGGAAAAAACGTTTCCTGAAGACTTTGATTTACTGTACATGGAAGCGCAGGTTTATTATCAGGCAAAAAAATTGACACAGGCAAAGAAGCTGCTAAAACAGTTTCTTGATGTCCAGATCCAGCGTCGTGAGGCACTGTCTGATGCCGAAACTGATGCCCAGGGGCAGGCTACCGATGCCAGAATCATGTTGGCCCAAATTTATGAAGAGGAACAAAACTATCGGGCAGCGATCAGTCAGCTGGAAAAAATAGATGAGCCCAGTGCTCAAATGCAGATTAAAATGCAAATTGCCGTTTTACATGGAAAAAATGGCAATGAGGCAAAGGCAACCGCGATGTTGGAATCGCTCAAGCCTGATAATGAAGAAGATGCCGTTCGTATTCGCCTGATGCAGGCATTCATTTATCGCAATGCCGGCAAGGCGGATCAGGCGATTCGTTATTTGAAGCAGGCTGACAAGGAAATGCCCAAGAATGCGCTTATCAAATATGAACTGGCCATGATGTACGAGCAGCAGGGCAGTTTTGAGGAAATGGAACCTCTGCTCAGGGAAGTCATTTCCCTGAAACCGTCTTCTCCTGATGCTTATAACGCGCTTGGTTACGTATTTGCCGACCGCAACATGCACCTTGATGAGGCGCAGCTGTTGCTGGACAGGGCGGTTGCACTGGCGCCCGACAATCCGTTTATTCTGGATAGCATGGGGTGGCTGCAGTTTCGACTGGGTAATCTTGAGCTGGCGCTTGAGTATCTTGAAAATGCCTTTGAACTGTCCGGGCAGGCGGATATTGCCGCCCATCTTGGAGAGGTGCTTTGGGCCAAGGGTGAAAAGGACAAGGCTCGCGATATTTTCATGAAAGGCCGGGACTTGGAAAAACAAAACAAGACACTGGAGGCTACAATCAAGCGTTTGGGTATTTCTTTGCGAGATAAAAAATGAAGCAGTTCAAACGGTTTTTCCAGTCTGTAGGTGCGTTAACCATAATGGGTTTGCTGGCCGCCTGCGCGCCGGCCCTGAAGCAGCCGGGTACCCAGGAAGATGGCACTTACAGCCGTGCAGGGCGGTTTGCCCTGAATGTATGGGATAAAACCATTGATCGTAACAAGGATGCCGTGCAAGGCGGTTTTTTATGGCTTGATACCAGGCAAAGGCTTGACCTTGATTTAAGAAATCCCCTAGGCTCCACCCTTGCCAGAGTATCGGTAACGCAAGACAGTGCCACATTGGTTCATGCCGATGGCTCCCGGGTAACCGCCGAAAACCCCGATGCCCTGGTGGCAGAGGTGTTGGGTAGCGAGATTCCGGTTTCTGGCCTGCGTTACTGGCTTAAAGGTATTGTGGCGCCTTCAGGGGCAGAGCAGGCGCAGCGCGATGCGCAGGGTAATCTGGGTTCATTTATCCAGGCTGGCTGGAAAGTTACCTTGTCTGATTATGATCATAAAGGCCCTCGCAAACTGGGTATGGTACGCAATGAAACCTTTCAGACTATTACCGTCAGATTGGTTATTAACGAATAATCAAGAATAATGAAACATCTGTATGATGTGCCGGCGCCGGCCAAGCTGAATCTTTTTTTGCATGTTACCGGGCGCCGGGAAGATGGCTACCATTTGCTGCAAACGGTTTTTGTGTTTATAGACCTGGCCGACCGGCTGCAATTTGAATTGCGTCATGATGGTGTTATTTGCCGGCAAACCAGCTTGCCAGGCATTGATCACGAGAGCGACCTGATTGTTCGTGCTGCCCGTGCTTTGCAAAAGGCAACAGGCACTGCCAAGGGAGCCACGATTCAGGTGCAAAAAAATATTCCCGCCGGTGGTGGCCTGGGAGGCGGCTCCAGTGATGCGGCAAGCACGCTTATTGCGCTTAACCGCTTATGGCAAACCGGATTAAGTCGTTGGGAATTGCAGCAGCTGGCTTTGCCGCTGGGGGCGGATGTGCCCGTATTTGTGTTTGGCCAAAATACGTTTGCCGAAGGCATTGGAGAGGCATTTACCGCCTGCAGGGTGCCCGAACAGGCTTATCTGGTTATTCAGCCCCGGTTGGGTATTCCAACACCGGCCATTTTCACTGATCCTGATTTATGTCGTAACACGCCGCAGGTTACGGTTCAGGACGTACAGCAACACTTGTCTTTAGCAATACCGGAAACCTCCTCAATCAGCCAGCCTGTATTTTTTGGTCATAATGATTTAGAGGCGGTGGCTTGTCGCCAGCATCCCGGGTTACAGTTGCTTGTAGACTGGCTAGATGCCAGGCAGGTAAAGATACGCATGACAGGGTCAGGGGCCTGTTTTTTTGCACCGTTCCATACTTATGAAGATGTCTTGCGTCTCAAGAATGAGCTGGATGCTGAATTGCCTGCATTTAACGGTGAGGCGACTGTTCCTGTGGAACGGATTATTGCCGCCCGTGGCCTGGCGAGTCACCCTTTGTGTGACTGGGTGAAAAATTAAGTTGGGCTGGTTCGATATCAAGCATGATATCGTTTGTTTAAACGTATTCAGCGTTTTCAAATTGAGGCTTATTCAGGTATTCATTAAATGTGCAATGCAAAAAAACAATGTCAAACCAGAGTGAAAAAGTTTTTTTGTCGTGAATTTGATACAAAAACAACAAATTCATTAAAAAATTGTGAAAGGGGGTTCACAAGTTAAGAAAAACAGATATAATTTCATCTTTCAGTTAACGAGCAATCTTCAACAAGCTTTGTTAGTTAACAGTACAAGAAATTTTGGGGCGTCGCCAAGCTGGTTAAGGCACTGGATTTTGATTCCAGCATGCGAAGGTTCGAATCCTTCCGCCCCAGCCAAAATCTCGTTAAGTACATCATCGGAGCCGTCGGGCCTGGCCTATAAGTTGGGTTAAGGTTTCGCGGTTTTTTTTATTTCATCTCTCAAAAAAATCCTCTCTATCATGACTAACAACAACTTCATGATTTTCACTGGAACAGCGAACCCACGTTTGGCTGTCAACGTAGTGAATCATCTTGACATGTCTCTTGGAAAAATGACTGTCGGGCGTTTTTCAGACGGGGAGGTGATGGTTGAAATTCTTGAACACGTCCGTGGCCGTGATGTATTTGTCTTGCAGCCTACCTGTGCGCCTACCAATGATAACTTAATGGAAGTCATGACCATGGTTGATGCCTTGCGTCGTGCTTCGGCCGGTAGCATTACTGCCGCTATTCCTTATTTTGGTTATGCACGCCAGGATCGTCGTCCACGTTCCGCCCGTGTTGCCATTTCAGCCAAAGTGGTTGCCAATATGTTGCAAGGCGTCGGTGTGGATCGCATCCTTACCATGGATCTGCACGCTGACCAAATCCAGGGCTTCTTCGATATTCCTGTCGATAACATCTACGCAGCGCCTGTTCTGCTGGCCGATATCGACCAGCGTAACCTTAGCAACCTGGTAGTGGTATCTCCTGATATTGGCGGTGTTGTACGTGCCCGTGCCCTGGCTAAACAGCTAGAGGCAGATCTGGCCATTATCGACAAACGCCGCCCACGTGCCAATGTTTCTGAAGTCATGAACATTATTGGCGAGGTAGATGGCCGTACCTGCATCATTATGGATGACATGGTTGATACCGCCGGTACCTTGTGCAAGGCTGCTGCCGCCCTGAAAGAACGGGGTGCCGGTGCGGTTTATGCATATTGTACCCACCCGGTTTTGTCTGGCAGCGCAATAGAACGTATTACAGAATCCGAGCTTGATGAGCTGGTGGTTACCGATACCATTCCTTTAAGCGAACAGGCAGCAAATTGCCCTAAAATTCGCCAGCTTTCGACCGCTGCATTATTGGGTGAAACCATTTTGCGTATTGCGCATGCCGAGTCGGTCAGTTCTTTGTTTGTAGACTAATTTTATCGCCCGGTGCTGGTCGCGGCACCGGGGTTCGTTATTAAACCGTTTATGGTTTAATTTTTTTTATATATACGTATTTTAATACGTTTGTTTTGGAGTATTCCATGAAATTCACAGCCACATCGCGTAGTGTACAGGGATCGAGTGCGAGCCGCCGCCTGCGCCGCGCAGGCCGCGTGCCAGCCATCGTTTACGGTGGTAAAAGTGACGCCCTAAGTATTGAACTTGACCATAACGAAATCTTCCACGCCTTGCGTAAAGAAGAGTTCCACGCTTCAGTTCTTGATATGGAACTGGATGGCAAAGTACAAAATGTACTGCTGCGTTCTGTTCAATGGCATGCTTACAAACCTCAGGTTCTGCACGTTGACTTCCAGCGTGTTAGCGCTGACCAGGCTATCACTACCAAAGTGCCATTGCACTTCGTTAATGAAGATGTATCTCCTGCCGTTAAGCTGCAAGGTGCACAAATTACTACTATCGCTAACGATGTAGAAGTTACTTGTCTGCCTAAAGATTTGCCACAGTACGTGGAAGTAGACTTGTCTGGTATCGAAGCTGGTGGTGTATTCCACTTAAGCCAATTGATAGCGCCCGCTGGTGTGGAGTTTGTCGTGATCGGTGACGATCCTGTATTGGCTGCTGCTTCTGCTGCTGTTGTTGGTGAGTCAGCTGAAGATGGCGAGTCTGCCGAGTAAGTTGTAATGTTATGTTCGAAATGAACAGGCAAAATTTAATTCTGTCTGTTATGTTTTGTTCATGAATAGCCCCCGTAATGCTTTTTGCTGTTCGGGGGCTATTGCTTTATAAGGGTGCTGATTATGTCTTTATCCATTCGCCTGATTGTGGGCCTGGGCAATCCGGGCAGTCAATATGAAGCCACGCGGCATAATGCCGGGTTTTGGCTGGCCGATCATATTGCCGATGACTTGAAAACTTCATTCAATCCGGAACCGGCTTTTTTTGGGCAAGTTGCCAAGGCAAAATATCAGGGAACCAATGTTTTTCTGTTGAAGCCATCGACTTACATGAACCGTTCGGGGCAGGCTGTGGGCGCATTGGCCCGGTTTTACAAGATAGCCCCGGAAGAGATCCTTGTGTTGCACGATGAACTGGATTTGCCACCCGGACAGGTGAAACTGAAAAAAGGCGGCGGTCATGCGGGCCATAATGGTTTGCGGGATATTCAGTCAGCAATAGGTAGCCCCGATTTTTGGCGTCTGCGTTTGGGCATAGGGCATCCCCGCACCATGGGACTGGCACAAAATGTGGCTGATTACGTGCTGCATATGCCACGTAAAGAAGACATGCCCTTTATAGATGATGAAATCCGTCGATCCCGTGTTATTGTTCCCTTGCTGCTGCAAGGAGAGTTTTCAAAAGCTTCCAGTTCCTTGCAAGAAACCAAAGGGATTGCCTAATAATGAAGTCGCCAAGTTTTCGACAAGAGTTTGCGGAGTTTTTCCGTTATATAAGGCGTCCGGCATTGTCTCCACGCAAACCTTATCGGGGTGGCGGTAATGGCTGGTGGAAAGACTGGGCGCCCAGCACTTCTTTCGGTCGAATGCTGCAATGGGCGGCGTGCCTGTGGGCGATTAATATATTTGTGTTTGCGCCAATCGCCTTAATGGTTGCCAATAAAACAGGCGCTGTTCATCGTATTGATATAAATAATATTCCATTTTTAACAGCGGTGCTGTGGGCACCTGTGGTCGAAGAGCTTTTGTTTCGTTATTCTTTGCGCCGGCCACAGTTGGCCTTGTGGCTGGTACCCATAATGACATTTGTTGTTATTATGGGGCCTGAGCTTCATAGTATAGTATTGTTATTGCTGGTGCTCATGCTAATTGTCATACTGGATATCAGGCGTCTTACAATCAATGAATATGCGTTAAAATGGCGTTGGCGTGTCCATTACACAAAATATTTTCCCCTGGTTTTTCACGGATCTGTGCTTGTGTTCGCCGGATTGCATTTGTGGAATTTCAGGCTTAATGAAATGAATTGGTGGTTTATGCCGTTGCTGGTGTTGCCGCAATGGTTTACTGGTATGGTGCTTGGCTGGATGCGTGTGCGTGACGGAATAAGTACGTCTATTGTCATGCACATGATTTTCAATTCCGGCCCTATTTTGTTCGTTTGGTTTTTATTGCAGTTCAGTCCTGAACTCGCCACAACTTGAGAGTTAATATGAAAAGTACAAAATTGGTTTTTTCAGCCTTGTTTCTCGCTGTATTTGTAGCAGGTTGTTCCGGTTATCGTCCTGTTGTAGATGGGTACGGCCGTGATATGTCAAATTACGAAAATGATCTTCGAGACTGTCAAAATTATGCCCGTCAGGTTGATGGTGCCAGCCGTACGGGTGGTGGCGCCCTTGCCGGTGCCGCTTTTGGTGCGGTGCTGGGTCTGGTGGGTGGTGGTAACAGCAGTAATATTGCCCAAGCTGCCGGTGTTGGCGCGGTAACGGGGGCGGCGGCAGGTGGTGTTTCAACGGCTGCTTCTCAAAAACAGATTATCCGTAACTGTATGACCGGCCGAGGCTATCGCGTACTTGATTAATCAGCTTATTCTTCAGAAAAGCGGGCCAATTCCCTGAATCTGTATCTCTCTCAGAGGTACAATAATGGGTTTCATGCTTTGATTTATTAAGGATTTTCAATGGCTCTTCAATGTGGCATCGTTGGTTTACCCAACGTAGGCAAATCAACTTTGTTTAATGCGTTAACAAAAGCGGGAATTGCCGCCGAGAATTACCCGTTTTGTACTATTGAGCCCAATGTAGGTATCGTGGAAGTGCCCGATGCACGGCTTGATGGCCTTGCTATTATTGTCAAACCGGAACGCGTTCTGCCGGCCACTGTCGAGTTTGTTGATATTGCTGGCCTGGTGGCGGGTGCCTCAAAAGGTGAAGGCCTGGGTAACCAGTTCTTGGCCAATATTCGCGAAACTGATGCCATCGTGCAGGTAGTACGCTGTTTTGAAGATGAAAACGTGGTTCACGTGGCTGGCAGGGTTGATCCTATTTCAGACATAGAGGTCATTAATACCGAACTGGCCCTGGCAGATCTGGCTTCAGCAGAAAAAGCGCTGCAAAAGGCCCAGAAAACCGCCCGTGCTGGCGACAAGGAAGGGCAAAAACTGTGTTCCGTGCTGGAAAAAATCATCCCTGTCCTGAATGAAGCCCGTCCTATCCGTTCATTGGATCTGGATGAAGAAGAGCAGGCCTTGATCAAATCCTATTGCTTCATTACTGCCAAACGTGCCATGTATGTGGCTAACGTGAAAGAAAACGGTTTTGAAAACAATCCGCACCTGGCTGCCGTGCAGGAATATGCCAAGGCGGAAAATGCACCTGTGGTAGCTGTATGTGCCGCCATTGAGGCTGAAATTGCCGATTTGGATGATGAAGATAAAGAAGTCTTCCTGGCTGATATTGGCATGGAAGAGCCTGGCCTTAATCGTGTGATTCGTGCTGCTTATAACTTGTTGGGTCTACAAACCTACTTTACCGCCGGCGTCAAGGAAGTACGTGCCTGGACAATCCGGGTGGGTGATACAGCGCCCAAGGCGGCAGGTGTTATTCATACCGATTTTGAACGTGGTTTCATTCGTGCACAAACCATTGCATTTGATGACTTCATCAAGTTCAAAGGAGAGCAAGGCGCGAAAGAAGCCGGGAAAATGCGTGCCGAGGGCAAAGAATATGTTGTCAAGGATGGTGATGTACTGAATTTCCTGTTCAACGTATAATCTAACCCCCTACCGTATAAGTAAAACTTGGGTTAGTATTAAAGACTTGGGTATGCATTGGCGCGTGTTGTGCCAATGCCGGTCTTTAAAATTTAGTGAGTGAAAAAAATCAGTCATGAAAAAATGGCTTAAGCGCGTGTTGGTTAGTATGGTTGTGCTTCTGCTAGTCACCTTTGTGGGTGGTGCGGTCTTTTTGCTTACCTTTGACCCAAATGCCTATAAATATAAACTGGAAGAAATAGTCAGGTCCAACTACGACCGCGATCTTCAAATAAACGGCGATATCGAATTATCACTTTTTCCCCGTATTGGCCTGTCGGTTAATAAGCTGTCTCTGTCTGAACCAGGTAGTGATAATGTTTTTGTCTCTATTAATAATGCCCGTTTTGCGGTGGCTATCTGGCCGCTTATCTCCAACCGTTTTGTGGTTGACCACGTTGCCGTCAGTGGTTTCAAGGCTTGGGTGGTGCGTGATGAAGCGGGCAACCTGAATTTTGAAGACCTGTTCGAACAGAAAAACACGACAGTGGGGGGGGATAGCCTCAAAGAGCCGGTTGATGCCAATACCGTACTGCCACAGCCCTACAATACCGATTTCAAAATTGATATTGCGGGACTTGAGCTTCAGAATGGCGAGGTTTATTTCAAGGATATCAGCAACCAGCTGGACATGCGCCTGAAGAAAATGTCGATTAATACTGGCAGGGTCACTTTTGATCAGCCTTTTGATATAACACTGGCCGCACAGCTTGAGGGTGAACATCCCAGGGTAAACGCACAACTCAATGTTCAGGGTTTACTTAAACTGGATCCAGTGACCAAACTTTATAATGCCCAGAAACTGGAAGTTGGCTTAAAAGGCAGGCTTGGAAATATTGATGCCAGCAGTGCAACACTTAAAGGCAGTTTCAATATAGACAGTTTTGCCCATGCCATAACAGGCTCCAGTATGGAGCTGGTGGTTGCAGGTAATGGTACTGAAGGGTCATCGCTTAAAAAAATTGATCTGAATGTGACCGCTCCCAAGCTGACCTTTGATTCTTCCGCACCACTGTTGCAACTTGAAAATTTTTCAGTCAAGGGTAGCGCACAAAATGTGAATGACCAGTCTTATGAATGGTCTTTTGAATCACCGGCACTGGATATTTCCTCTACCGTGGCCGGTGGCAAGCCATTGGTTGGTTTTCTCCGGATGAAGGGACGCGAACAGGTTGGGGTCAATTTATCGCTCAAGGGTATTAGCGGTTCAGCCGATAACCTTAAAGTTGCGGAAGTCAAAATTGATGGTAAATACGCACAACCCAACAATAGGGTGATTGGCCTGAATATTTCCTCCCCGGCACAGATGAATTTAATCGACAGAATAGTGATGCTTTCTGCGATTAGTGGTAATGCCAGCTTCAAGGATCACGGATTAGAAGCACAGCTAGTTCCCGTGATTGGCAGCATTAATGCCAATTTCCAGAAAAACCAGGCCAGTTTCAAACTTGATGCGGTGGTTAATGCCGGTAAATTCAACCTGGATGGTGAACTGCATAATTTTTCCAGGCCTAATGTCAATTTTGATTTAAGTGCCGACTCAATCAATCTTGATCAGATTCTGGGTCCGATTCCATCGATTACCATGGCAGAGAACCAAAATGCCGAGACTGGAGAGCCCAGGAAATCCGTAGCCTCGCCTGAATCTGCTTCTGGGCAAAATGAAAAAACGGCAACAGCCGACATTGCTGAAACAGTCTCTGCACAACAGTCTAAACCAGCTCCCGCTTCAGCTATAAGCCTGAAGCGGGAGTTGCTGCAGTCATTGTGGGGCATGGGTACTATTAACCTGAAACAAATGCGTTATCAGGATATGGTTTTTAATGATGTCCAGGCTATTTTCCGTTTTGATCGTGCCAATCTTGACATGACTTCGTTCAAATCCTGGGTTTTTGATGGGCAAGTACGGGCTGATGCACAGCTTGACCTGGCCAACGATGAAATTAAAACAGGAATAGAGCTGGAGGCCATAGATTTGTCCCAAATGCAGCAGGCTTTCAATTGGACTCCCTGGGTAAGTGGACGGGCTTTTATCAAAGCACAGCTTGAAAGCAAGGGAGACAATGAAAAAACAATCCTGGATAATATTAAAGGACAGATTCAGGTAAAGGCTGAAAACGGTCTTGTGAATGGTTTTGATATTAATCAGCTGGCACATGACCCATTGACATATCTTGATCTTGATAGGCCAATGTATCCGTTTATCATAGATCTTAACGCCGCCAGCCCTTACTCCCTGATTAGTGTTGATGCGCAGGTTGATAATGGTGTTGCAAAGCTGTCTTCATTGTTGTTTGAAAGCGAGCGGTTTGCCATTCAGGGTGAGCCGAATGAAATGATTTTCAACTGGAACAAGGGGGATTTCACGCTTCCGGTAACCCTGAAAACGCGTCAGCCGGTAACAATCAGTCAAAACAATATTACGCTTTCCATTAAGGAAATAAATATACCGGCCATCATTTCAAGAGCCGGTCAGGCACTAACTGTGACATTGCAATGGGATAAGCTGAAAGACTCTCCGTTAGGCAAGCTGCTGGAAAAGAAAAAAGAGCAAGCAGCCAAAGAGCAAGCAGCCAAAGAGCAAGCAGCCAAAGAGCAAGCAGCCAAAGAGCAAG
>CAZPNE010000004.1:26648-41006 GCA_964588255.1 uncultured Advenella sp.
CAGAAAAGCCTGTTCCGGAATCTGCCACTAATGAAGCGACTTCCCAAGTGGTGCCAAATGAACCGCCTGTTTCAGGTGGGTTTGAAATATCAGTGCCTTCATCTGATGAAGGCGGGAACCTGGTACCGGCTGAAACCAAGCCTTAACAATCTCTTTATCCTAGCCACAACACCGTTGTGGGTTTTGGGTTAACTTATTTTTCCACCTCTTGATTATGAATGAAACAGTAAAATATACACCGGTTTTTTCATGTGTGGCAGTTAGCGACACCGTACAGCCAGCTTACCAAAATCGTTGGTTTCTGGTTGATGAACACAGTCAGGTTTTGGAAGCAACGGACAAGACGGCTGAGCTGAGCTTAGCTATCCGGTTTGCATATCTGGTTTTCAGGGCACCGGGCATGTTGCGGCTGGATATCCCTATAGAGGTGCTGGAAGATGATGGGGATGCATTTGAGTCAATCACCCTTAATGGGCGCTCAAAACGGGCAGTCAATGAGGGAGAGCTGGCTACGGCCTGGTTTTCCAACTATTACGGTAAAACCGTTCATTTAATGAAACTGCATCCTGAGGATCATAAGGCTTTGCAGGTTGCAACAGGGGATGCATAAGCGTTGGAAGTATGTCCAACGCTTTGAATAAACCCGGCAGGAAGAGGGGCTGATTAAGCCGTGAGTTTTTTGTACTTTTGCATTAACTGATCTGCATCTTCTTTCCATAGCGGGTCGGGTTCGATACAGTCTACGGGACAAACCTGCATGCATTGTGGTGTGTCATGGTGCCCTACACATTCAGTGCATTTTTCCGGGTCTATGATGTAGTATTCATCACCCATAGTGATAGCATCGTTAGGGCACTGCGGTTCACAAACATCACAGTTAATACATTCTTCAGTAATTAATAGGGCCATGATATTGAATTGCCTGGTTAAGTGTTTACCCCTATATTGTATTCCATTTCAATAGGTAATCGGTATATACAGGCTATTTTGCCAGGGATAATAAGGACTTAAAAAGAAAAAGACCTGAATGTATTTTCATACAAAGATCAGGCCTTGATGGGCGGGTACCGAATACCGTTAATGCGTATTTGAATCAGTCATTGCCAATATGGCTTATTCAGACTGTGAAGCCTTGGCCTCTTTTCTGGCCTTGGCTTTTTCTTGTAACCAGCGCTCTACGGACGGGAAAACAAATTTGCTAACATCGCCACCCAGTAGCGCAATTTCTCGTACAAAAGTACCTGAAATGAACTGGTATTGGTCTGATGGTGTCATGAACAGGGTTTCGACATCGGGCAGCAGGTGGCGGTTCATGCCCGCCATCTGGAATTCGTACTCGAAGTCGGATACCGCACGCAGGCCACGGATAATGACACGTGCTTCTTCCTGACGGGCAAAGTCCTTGAGTAGGCCATCGAAAGTTTTAACGGTCACGTTACTGTAGTGACCCAACACTTCGTTGGCGATTTCCAGTCGTTCTTCCAATGTAAAGAGCGGGTGCTTGCCTGCGCTTGATGCAACCCCAATAACAACTTTGTCAAACAGACCGGCTGCACGACGAACCAAATCTTCATGGCCTCTGGTGAGTGGGTCAAATGTACCTGGATATACGGCAGTGATCATGGCAAATATCTTTTGAAAAAAAAAGGATTATAAGATAATTTACTACACTTCATTATATTGGTGTAGCTGAAAAAACACGGCACCGGCCTTTCCTTCCTTCACTAATTCAAAAGGGGGACTTAAAATGATTTTTTTTTCGGACTCTGTATAGAGCAATGACCCGGGTTTCAAAATTTGTGGCAGATAAGGCAAAACTTCCTGGATTAAATCCTTGTGAAATGGGGGATCCAGGAAAACCAGGTCAAAGCGGCTGGCATCCATGCGTTTTAGAACCAGCATGGCATCGCCACTGTTAATACGCACTTGCTGTAAATTGAGTTTGTCGCGAATTTGCCTCAGGTTGAGCATGGCTTGCCGGTTTTGTTCAACCATTTGTACATGTTCTGCGCCGCGCGAGGCGGCTTCAAAGCCTAATGCACCCGTGCCCGCAAAAAGGTCCAGTACTGATTTATCGCTGTAATGACTGTCCCATAAGTGGTTGATCCAGTTGAAAACGGTTTCCCTGACACGGTCGGGTGTAGGGCGTAGCCCTGGAATATCGGCAACCGGAATGACGGTGCGTTTGAATTGGCCACCAATAATACGAACTTTATGCGCTGACCCGCTAGTGTTTTTATGATTTGTGCTCATGATTTTTTGTGTTGCTGCATTAAACCATTATTGTTAGAAATGGCGACGTTGGCCGCATTATATGTCTGTGCTTGAACAGAACAGACGCGTTTCGCTAAAAATAATGGCATATTCCTGATATTTGCGATGTATAAGATTATAAGCGCAAGCAGAAAAGCAAAAATAAAAAACAGGGCTGTTAAAATACTTCTTCAGAATCAAACTTTTAATACATCGAATTTTATATGTTCAGTTTCTTCAGGAAAAAAAAGCAACCTAAACCGCAAGAAAATAAAGACCAGGACAGTCTTATTGAGCAAGCGGCAACAGGTGATGCGGCAGGGGAACTACCCGCCAAAGATCAGGTTTCTGTTTCAGAGGCTGTTCAGGACGGGCAGGGGTTGGCCGAACAAACGCTATCGCTTGATTCTGTCGATCAAGTGATCAGCACAATTCCGGATACACCGGTTTGTGCTGATGATATAGAGCGCGTGCAAATACCAGAGCCGTTGTCCAGCGAACCGCTCATTGAACAATTCGTTACGCCGCCTGCACCTGAAGCCACCATTGTGACTCAGCCAGAGATATCCGCTTTGTCAGAGCCAGAGCCAGAGCCAGAAGTCACTTCTGCACCCGTACCCGAAAAAAAATCATGGCTTTCGCGTCTTAAACAGGGCCTGTCCAGAACCGGTTCCAGCATCAGCTCTATTTTTGTGGGCGTCAAGGTTGATGAAAACCTGTTTGAAGAGCTTGAAACAGCACTGATCATGGCAGACTCAGGGATGGAAGCCACGGAATCCTTGCTAAAAGCACTGCGTGCCAAGGTCAAGAAAGAACGGATTGACGATGCCGGTAAGGTCAAAGCCGCATTAAAAGAATTGTTAACCGAGCACCTCAAGCCGCTTGAGAAAGATTTCAACCTGAAACGTGCGTCTCCATTAGTGGTCATGATCGCTGGCGTGAATGGCGCCGGCAAAACCACGTCTATTGGCAAGCTGGCCCATCATTTTCAGGCCCAGGGTGCCAGTGTCTTGCTGGCCGCCGGTGATACCTTCAGGGCTGCCGCCCGTGAACAGCTTGTTGAATGGGGAGCACGTAATAACGTAGCCGTTATTGCTCAGGATGGAGGTGATCCTGCTGCTGTGGCTTTTGATGCGGTCAATGCAGGCAAGGCGCGTAATTCATCGGTAGTCATGGTTGATACGGCAGGCCGTTTGCCAACCCAGCTGCATTTAATGGAAGAGTTGAAAAAAATCCGGCGTGTCATTGGCAAAGCAGATGGTGCCGCGCCACATGAAGTGTTGCTGGTGGTAGACGGCAATACCGGCCAGAATGCCATTTCTCAAATCAAGGCATTTGATGCGGCTCTGGATTTAACGGGTCTTATCGTTACCAAATTGGATGGTACAGCCAAAGGCGGCACCCTGGCTGCCGTCGCTGCGGGTAGCCATGGTGTGCGACCTATTCCGGTTTATTGGATTGGTGTGGGGGAATCCTTACATGACCTGCAGCCGTTTGTTGCCGCTGAGTTTGCCGGTGCCCTGCTGGGAGACGACTAAACGGTTGTTGCAATGCCTGCCAATTGGGTATTAAATAAAAAACCATCCGTCTGGGCCTATGATGCATTTTTGCATAGGTTCGTCAGGGTGGTTTTTTGCCGGTAATTAAAGCTAAATACGCACGATATTCAATTTACGCACGCCCACTTTTGAAATTTGGGCGTGTATCAAGCATGATTGCTTAAAACTTGATGTGTTTAGGTAGTGCTTTGAGTACGTCATCGGCGTGCGTTTTACAGATTTCCAGATTGGCTGACAGCCAGCCTACTGCAAACCAGGTTTCCGGGTAAGCATCGGAGTACTGGCTATAAAACGTATGGGCGGTTGAGTAGTCGTTGAGAATGCCAAACGTTTCTTGCACCGCGGCAAGTCGCTTCACATAAAAATTCAGGTTGCTGCCAGTATGTAGCGCCTCATAGACATTCAGACCGTAGCGCATGCGCTTGATTTTTTTGCGCAGGTCATGATAGGCCTCTATATCGTTCTTATCCTCGGTTTTCCAGTGATTAACGATTTCTTTGTTCCATTTGTTAAGCCGTGCTTCCAGCTGCTTGCGTAGCGTAACTTTGGGTTGTGTGGATGGAATAAGGGGGATAATCAACAGGGCGGGCTTGCTGTTTGCCGCTTTTGTTACGGGAGATTTTACGGCAGGCTGGTCTTCAGTGGTGCTATTCTCGTTCCCGGTCTGCCCGTCTTCGCTCGTTTCGTTGGCTTCAGTGCCGGGGTCTGCTTTGTCAGCCATTGGCGTTTCTGTTTCTACTTTCTCTTCTGTCTCGGGTACGGGGTCAATGGCCGGTGTCAGTACCGTCCATTTCAACAATTTAACCAACCATGACTGGAAGGGAACGCTTTGGGCAATTTCCTGTGCGGTGCGGACACTTTCATGATGTTCAAACTGGATATGGGGCATCCCGGCCTTTTCCAGTTGGGGCACAATGGTTTCCAGCATGACGTCAAGGTCACGGGTAGCACCAAAATGACCAAGGTGTACTTTCAATTCTTCCTGCAGTTCAGGTTCGGGCAGGGCGGCAATCTTGCCAAACAGTTTCCAGTTGCTGGCCAGGCGTCGCATGCCAATGCGTAGCTGGTGCACATGTTCTGGCTGGCCGACAGAAACCACTCCCAGGGTGTCTATTTCTGCCAAGGGGCCTGCATTGAAGCAGATTTGTTCAAGGCATTCATCGGTGGTGGCAATTAATGCCTGGGTTGCGTTCTGGTTTTTATTGATTTGGTATGGACGGGCTTTGCGCGGTGACCAGAAACGGTCAATTTCGCTGCTACGGACGATATCTGGCGAAGTCGACGTTTGAGCCCGTTTGATGTTCTGTGCAGCCGTGGCCAGTGCATCGCCACGATATGATTTACTACGCAAATCCAGCTGCAGCTTGTATTTTTCAAGCCAGCGCAAGCCAATTTCAAAAATGGCTTCGGGTGAGCCGCTCATCAGTTCAAATTCTACTTCAGAAACAGGTAGTTCCAGATCGCCGGAACGGATAACGCCGCGGTCATAGGCAATTTCGATGATGCCCTTGGTGACACGGTGCTTGCGGAAAATCCGGATAACATCGGTTTCATAACGCAACTCCAGCGGGTTGTCCAGATTGGTCAGTGCCGCTTCGGCCGGTGTGCCAGCATAAAGTGACAAGTCCAGAATGGGGCCGGGGCGATCGTGATTAAGTTCCAGTTTGCTAATGGCATTGTTGCCGGGCATTTTCAGGGTTTGAACCCATTGGCTACCTTCCAGGCGTAGCCTGATGGCAATTTTTGCTTTGGCAAGTTCTCGGGTAGGCGTATCAAAATACAGGGCACGTAAAGGGAGCTCTTCAGCCCGGGTGGTACGTACTGCTTTTTCTATTGTTTTTTGTGCATGAATGGGCACATGCAGTTTAAGTTCCTGTTCAGACATGGTGTATTAACTTTATAAAAATTCAAAACATAGTGAGGGCGAGCTATCTTAACATTTCAAATCGAAGTATTTAATGACAGTATATGATAATTGGTATTTGCCTCATCTAACAGCCTGTTTTTTCAAACCATTTTTGCAAAAAAAAGGTCTGTTCCCGGGTAAGGTACAGACCAAGCCGTGTTCGGCGCCATAAAATATCTTCCGCGCAATATGCCCATTCATGGGCTTGTAGCCATTTCACTTCAACTTCGTATAAATCATGGCCAAAATGTTGTCCAAGGCTTTCTATATTGTTTTTGCCTGCCAGGAATGCCAAGGTAAGCGTGCCGTAGGTACGGGCATAGCGGCGGATTGTGATTTCGGGTAGCCACGGGAAATCTTTTTGCAATTGTGAAATGAATAGGTTGATATCGGCATTGGGCAGATCGGCTCCTGGCAGGGGGGCGGTGCTTGTCCAGGGTTGGTGTTTACCGGTGAAAGGGGCCAGTTTTTCAAGGGCATGTTCAGCCAGTTTGCGGTAAGTGGTTATTTTACCACCAAAAATAGACAGCAGCGGGGGGGAAGAATCTGTGCCGCCACTGACATCAAAAACGTAATCACGGGTCGTGGTAGAAGCATTGCCCTGGGCATCATCATAAAGGGGACGCACCCCTGACCAGGTGGAAACAATATCTTCGTGACGTATGGTTTGTTTGAAATAGGCATTGACTGACTGAAGCAGATAATCGGTTTCTTCGGCAGAAATGACCACGTTGGCCGGATCTCCGTGAAAATCGACATCGGTGGTGCCAATCATGGAAAAATCGTTGTGGTACGGGGTTACAAAAACAATCCGCTTGTCTTTGTTTTGCAGGATGTAGGCGTGCGAGCCTTCATAAAGCCTGGGCGTTACCAGGTGGCTCCCCTTGACCAGACGCAGTTTGCTGTTGCCAGCAACGGCATTGCCGTGTTGGGCAACCAGGTTTTGTATGTTTTCCACCCAAGGTCCGGCGGCATTAACCAATATTTTTGCCTTTACCTGGCGGATAGTGTCATCTTGATGACGTAAGGTGGCTAGCCAGGTGTGACTTTGTGTTTGAAGCCCGATGCATTCGCAACGGGTTAAAATTTGTGCACCGCGGGACTGGGCATCCATGGCATTAAGAATGACCAGGCGAGAGTCATCAACGTTGCAGTCGGAGTAAACAAAACCTTTTTTAATGGCATCATTCAGGGGAAGGGCGTAAGCAGAGGTATTAGCCAGGGGAATTTGTTGTGAACCGGGCAGGTTTTTGGAGCGTTTGGCCAAATGATCGTACAAAAACAGGCCAATGCGGATCATCCAGGCAGGCCTGAGGTTTTTGTTGTGCGGCAATACAAAACGCATGGGGTGAACAATATGTGGTGCATTTGCAAGTAATACTTCACGTTCGGCCAGTGCTTCCCGTACCAGCCGGAACTCATATTGTTCCAGATATCTAAGGCCACCATGGATAAGCTTGCTACTGGCCGAAGAGGTGGCGCCCGCCAAATCCTGCTTTTCGCAAAGCAGCACTTTCAGGCCCCTGCCGACTGCATCCCGGGCAATACCCGTACCGTTAATACCGCCACCAATAACAAGAATATCCACTTCATCAATACATTGTGCCGCTATTGTATTCATTGTTATCCCAGTGCCGGTCGTGTTAGTTAACAGATAATTAACAGATAAGGTGAGTGCTTATTCTACGTTCTCATCGTTCAGGATAAGGCGTTTTTTTAGATCTGCCAATGATTTGTACAGGCTTCGGTGGCTGGTTTGGGACAAACCGTCAAACATTTCCTGCAGCCATACCCCTTGGGCTTTGGCGATTTTGTTGTATTGGCGTCGTCCTTTGGGCGTCAGTTTGATAAAGGTACTGCGACGGTCTTCTTTATTGACAATGCGGACAATCAGCTCTTCTTTTTCAAGTTGGCCGGTAATTGCCGTGATGTTGCCATTGCTAACCATTAGCCGTTCGGATAAATCACCCATTTTCATGCCCTTGGGTTCCTGGGCTAACTGTGCCATCAGGTCAAAGCGTGGCAGGGTGGTTTCAAAATCAACACGCAGGCGACTGCGGATTTTGTTTTCGATAAGGTTGCTGCAGGTCAGCAGGCGCAGCCAAAGCTTGAGCTCCTGGTTGTCAGATTCCAGTGCGCGTGTTTCCAGGTCATTTTGCATAGTTCCCCCTGTGAGAGGTAATTGGTTGGATCAAGACAATCTTATTTTAAGATTAATCAAACATAATGTTATTTTAAACCTGTCTTTCATAATATGGAACATGTAATATTGAACTGTAAAACAAATTATTTAAATTTAAATCATGAAACTGGCTTCCAACTGTAAAATCCATCTGGAAATGCATTTCGCTTTTATGGTTTGTGTATCAAATAGTTTTTTAGTTATACCAGATTAGGACATAATCAGCGGAACAGGCCATTAATATCGGATTTAAACCAATGGATATTGGAATAAATTGATCTTGCCTTTGTTACAATATGTCGCGCAGTACAATTTATCTATTTTCTTTCCATACTATGGGTAAAATACTCTTTTTCGTTATTGTCTTTATTTTCAATAACGCTCGTATTTGTCCGGAACTCACGTTATGACATCATCTGCAACAGAACAAGCCTCAGTAACACAACAAAAATTTGATATTTCACCCGTTTCTGAAATTGTCAATGAACTCAGAATGGGGCGTATGGTCATTCTGGTTGATGAAGAAGATAGGGAAAACGAGGGCGACCTGGTGATGGCTGCCGAGTTTATTACCCCCGATGCCATTAATTTCATGGTTACGCATGCGCGTGGCCTGGTCTGTCTGACCCTAACCGAAGAGCGCTGCAAGCAACTCGGGTTGCCGCTTATGGCCAGTAATAACGGTACCAGTTTCGGTACCAATTTTACGGTTTCCATCGAGGCCGCAGAAGGGGTAACAACGGGTATTTCGGCGGCCGACAGGGCGCATACTATTAAGGTGGCTGTTGCCCGTGATGCAAGGCCTTCCGATTTGGTCAATCCGGGGCATATTTTTCCGGTCAAGGCTGTCCCAGGCGGGGTGCTTATCCGTGCTGGCCATACTGAAGCCGGCTGTGACCTGACAGCCATGGCGGGTTTAACGCCTGCCGCGGTTATTTGTGAAATTCTTAAAGCCGATGGCACCATGGCGCGTTTGCCCGACTTAATGGTTTTTGCCCAAGAGCATGGCCTGAAAATCGGTACCATTGCGGATCTTATCCAATACCGCAGCGAACATGAGTCCATGATTCAGCGACTGGGTGAGCGCTCACTTAAAACGCCATGGGGCCACTTTCGTGCCGTTGCCTATAAAGATAATGCTTCAGGTGCGCCTCATATTGCGCTTGTGCATGGCAACATCAGCCCAAGTAAAGAGGTGCTGGTACGTGTACACGAACCGCTTTCCGTACTTGATCTGTTAAATACCGAAGACAGCGAGCATAGCTGGGGTGTTTCCGAAGCCCTCAAGGCCATTGCAGCTACTGAAAGCGGCGTACTGGTGTTGCTGAATTGCCAGGGCTCAGCCCAGTCTTTGGTTGAAACCATGGCGCTATGGGGTAAAGAAGAGCCCGCCCATAAAAAAACAGATCGCTATGATTTACGCACTTACGGCGTAGGCGCACAAATATTACGTGATTTGAACGTGGAAACCATGCGTTTGCTGGCTGTTCCACGTAAAATGCCAAGCATGGCGGGTTACTCACTGACAGTAACCGGTTATGAATCTGCCCCTCAATGAATTTGCCTACTCACTCTGAATAATAGGAAGCGTTATGAAACCTTATACATTAGCCCCTGATCTTAATGGCGAAGGCCTGCATATTGGCATCGTATGTGCCCGCTTTAGCGAGGAAATCGGTTTTGCCGAACTGGAAGCTTGCCTGCAAGAACTGGGTGAACTGGGCGTTGATGAACGTGACATCATGGTTGTGACCGTTCCAGGTGCCCTTGAGGTTGGCCTTACGCTTGCGCAAATGGCAGAAACTTTCGAGTTTGATGCTTTAATTGCGTTGGGCGCGGTTATTCGCGGTGAAACCTATCACTTCGAGATTGTGAGCAATGAAAGCGCAGCGGCCATTACACGGGTTGCGCTAGATACCAATGTTCCCATCGCAAACGGTATTCTAACCACTGAAAACGATGAACAGGCGCAGGTTCGTGCCGCCGAAAAAGGCAAGGACTGTGCTCAGGTCGCTGTTGAAATGGCCAATTTGTCTGCCGCCCTGGTACCCGAACCGGAAGATGATGATGATGAAGACGATGATCGTGATGATGACGACTTCGAAGATGAAGATGATAAATAGGATATCGAGTGACTGATAAAAATAAAATGAATAACAGAAGTGCCCGTCGTCGCGCGCGTGAATTTGCCCTGCAGGGCATTTACGCGTGGCTGATCAGTGGTGATAAGGATCTGCAAGAGGCGGGCGCGATTGATGCCCATATTCAGGAAGATAAAGACTTCGCCGAAGCAGACCGGGTTTGGTTCAAGACCCTGTTGCATGGTGTTTTTGCCGATGCTTCCATGCTTCGCGAACAGTTTGCACCCTATATAGACCGTCCACTTGAAGAGTTGTCTCCTATTGAACACGGCATTTTGCTGATTGGCAGTTATGAACTGATCAAACATGTGGAAGTCCCCTATAAAGTGGCTATTAACGAAGCGGTAGAACTGGCGAAAGAATTTGGCGGTACCGATGGCTTCAAGTTTGTCAACGGTGTACTCGACAAACTGGCAGCTGAAGTCAGGTCTGCCGAAGTCAACGCCGGCCGTTAACCGTTAATGGCTGGGGAATTTGATTTAATCAGGCAGTTTTTTACGCACCGGGCCCCTTCAGTACGTGTTGGGGTGGGTGATGACTGTGCCGTGTTTGATGTCGAACCCGGCGCACAACTGGCGACCAGTACCGATTTGCTACTGGAAGGCCAGCACTTCTTTTCTGATGTTGATCCCTTCAAATTGGGTCATAAGGCACTGGCCGTTAACCTGTCCGATCTTGGGGCCATGGGTGCCCGGCCCATCGGCTGTCTCCTGGGTCTGGGTTTACCCAGTTTCAATGAATCATGGCTTGAACGTTTTTCTGCCGGCTTTCATGAGCTGGCTACTAAACACGCCTGTCCGCTTATCGGCGGTGATACTACCCGTAGTGAACAAGGAATTGTCATTAGTGTTACCGTCTTCGGTTCCGTTTCTGCACCGTTCCTGACCCGCGCCAGTGCCTGCGAGGGGGATGATATTTGGGTTTCAGGGGAATTGGGGGCAGCAGATACGGCCCTTGCCTTGTTGATGCGCGCACAGCAGGGTGAGATACTAAGCGGTTCTGAGCAGACGCTACTGGAAAATACCCGTTCCTGGCTTGAAATGCCCGCTCCCCGGGTTGAATTGGGGATTGCGCTGCGTAATCTTGCCCATGCCGTTATAGATATTTCTGATGGTCTGTTGCAAGATTTGAGCCATATCCTGCAAGCCAGTAACAAGGGGGCGGTTTTGTATGTCAGCCAGATACCCGTTAATCCTGCCATTGCCAGCCTTGCGCCAGCACAAAAATTAAAAGCAGTGCTGGGTGGTGGCGATGTTTATGAGCTATGTTTTACAGCACCTGTATCGGCCAGGGAAAAACTCCGGTCTGTGGGTGATGAATTAGGTCTTTCATTAAGTATGATGGGTACCATTACATCGGGCAATAAACTTAAAGTGCTGGATGAAGATTTAATTGAAATTCAGGATCTGCCTTCTGGATTTGATCATTTTCGTTAATATAATTAACCTTATGTCCTTTTTATTAAAAGAATACACACGCTAATGGATCAAAGTAAACCCCAGCAACAATCTGTTTTTCGCCACAGGTCATTGAACAATAAGAAAAATCCGGTAAATTGGCCCAGCTTTTCATGGGTGACAGGCAATATTCACCGCTTTTGTGCTTTTGGTTTGGGCTCCGGTTTGATGCGTCCCGCCTCGGGAACCTGGGGAACCCTGCTGGCCTGGTTATTATGGTGGCCTTTGCAACAGGTCTTTGCCAGTGATTTGTTAATGGGCCTGTTCCTGTTATTTGCTTTTTTATATGGGTCGTATTGCTGTCACTATACGGCCAAAGAGCTGAAAACAGATGACCATGGCGGTATTGTGTGGGATGAATTCGTGGCCTTCTGGCTGGTGCTGTTTTTCATTGCCCCCATGAGTCTTGTATGGCAATTGCTTGCTTTTGTGTTATTTCGTTTCTTTGATATTGTAAAACCGTCTCCAATCCGTTATTTTGATGCAAAGCTAAAAAACGGTTTTGGCATTATGTGGGATGATGTGCTGGCATCAGCTTATACGCTGTTTGTCCTGGCTATCCTGATGCGCTTTATCGGTGTTTGAATTGAGCCGGTTTTAGTGCCTACCTAAACTTGCTGTTTATGGGAAGAGTGATGACTGAATATTCAGAACAGGAATTGGTAGCGGCAAGCCGCTTGGGCGAAATATTAAAAACCAGGGGCTGGTTACTGGGCACCGCCGAATCGTGCACGGGTGGTTTGCTGGCAGGTGCGATTACGTCTGTTTCAGGATCAAGTGAATGGTTTGACCGCGGTTTCGTCACCTACACGAACGAATCCAAAATAGAGGCCCTGAATGTTAACGAACAGGCATTACAAAAATTTGGTGCGGTTAGTGAGCAGGTCGCCATTGAAATGGCCGAGGGGGTGTTGAATCAAGCCACTACGGCCACTTGTGCCATTAGCACCACCGGTATTGCCGGGCCTACCGGTGCAACCGATGGTAAGCCGGTAGGGATGGTATGCTTTGCGATCGCTTACAGAAATAAAGAGGGTATTGTAACCCTGCCTTTTACCCGGCATTTTGCCGGAGACAGAACGCAGGTGCGTCGGCAGTCAGTTTTGTTTGCACTGGCTACCGCTAGCAAAATCCTGGAAGAAAATTAAACCCAGGTTTTTTTTAAATGGCTTTAGCCACGTGTGGCATTAATGGCATCGCGGGTTTGCATGGCCATGGCAGCTGCCGCTGCTTGCCAGTCATCGCCAGAGCTGGCGTACAGAATGGCACGCGAAGAATTAATCATCATACCGGTAGAACGGGCGTTTTGGCCGGCCTGTACCGTGCTGTTAATATCACCACCTTGGGCACCAATGCCGGGTACCAGTAAAGGTACGTCATCGCCAACCCGTTCACGAACTTTTTTCAGTTCCTCGGGGAAAGTGGCGCCGACCACCAGTCCACATTGGCCATGACGATTCCATTTTTCTGCCACTAATGATGCCACGTGCAGGTACAAGGGTTCCCCGCTTGAGGATTCAAAAAACTGCAGATCAGACCCGCCGGGATTTGAGGTGCGGCATAAAATAATCACGCCCTTGTTCTGCCAGGCCAGGTAGGGCTCAATTGAATCAAAACCCATGTAAGGATTAACCGTAACGGCATCAGCCTGGTAGCGTTTGTAGGCTTCTTTGGCGTAGTGTTCTGCTGTTGTGCCTATGTCGCCACGTTTTGAATCCAGTACTAGCGGGAGGTGGGGGTAGGTTTTTTGAATATAGTCACAGAGTGCCACCAGTTGATCTTCGGCGCTTTCAGAAGCGAAATAGGCAATTTGTGGCTTGAAGCCGCAGACATAGGGCGCGGTGGCATCAATAATGCCTTTGCAAAAATCAAAAATAGCTTGTTTGCTATGTTGGATGCAGGGTGGGAAGCGGTTTGGATCGGGGTCAAGTCCTACCATCAATAAGGAGTTGCTGTTTTTCCAGGCGGCTTCCAGTTTTTCGGTAAAAGTCATACTAAATCAAATAAATTGGTCGATTGCAATGGCAATCCAGACGATGGTGGTAAATATAATTGTGAGCATAACAGCAGCGCTGCCAATATCTTTTGCACGTCCCAGCAGCGGATGATGCGCCAGGCTGATTTGATCAGCCAGTGCCTCAAGGGCGGAGTTAATCAATTCAATAACCAGTATACAAACCAGTGTTGCCAGCAGGAACAGGGTTTCAAGCAGATTGCGGCCTAAATAGAACGCTAGTGGCGTCATGATGGCACACAAGAGCAATTCCTGGCGAAATGCGGCTTCGTGTTTGAAGGCTGCGTTTAAACCCTGTACTGAATATTGCACTGCTTTAAAAATACGCTGTATGCCACTTTTGCTTTTAAACGGAGATTCATTAGGTAGGGTCATGGTTTTAAAAGTAAAAGGGTGCTTGGCAATGGGTAAATCATTACGACTGATGTTCAATGCATCACAGGCGCTATTGTAGTTCAACTTGCTTGTCCGACCCTGGAATAAGTGTCTGGACTCAAAAAAACGTCAAGAGAAATGAAGGGAATTGGGAGGGGCAGTAAGGCGGGAGGTTGTGGCCTGTCGTGCACGACAATGAATGGAAAGAGATTAAGGGTTAATAACTTGTAATAAAGAAAAACCCGGGCCAAGGCCCGGGTTGATGTGGCTAAACAGAGAAAAGAAAATCCCCGTTTCGCTAACTGGCTAGATTAGAATCCGCCCATGCCACCCATACCGCCCATGCCACCCATATCAGGCATTGCAGGAGCTGGTTTGTCTTCTACGATTTCGCAAATGGCGGCTTCTGTTGTCAGCAGCAGGCTGGCGACAGAGGCTGCGTTTTGCAGTGCTGTACGGGTTACTTTGGTT